>CAMCJC010000090.1 GCA_945875065.1 uncultured Propionibacteriaceae bacterium
CATCGGTGCAGTACTGGGAGTACCTTGCCGACCGCAGCGGCTTGAATCTGACCGTCGTCAACCCGGCGGTCGATCCGACCTGGCGGTTCATGACCCTGGATACCGACGGCAAGATTCGTATGGACTGCTCGTCGCCGAATGCCATGGCCTCGCTCATCGCTAACCGCGAGAAATACGACATCGCCACCGGCAATGACGCAGACTCCGACCGCCACGGCATCGTGACCCCCGATGCGGGGCTCATGAACCCGAACGCCTACCTGGCCGTCGCTATCTCCTACCTGTTCGCGAACCGCCCGGGGTGGGCCGCCGACACGGGAATCGGAAAGACCCTGGTCTCCAGCTCCATCATCGACAAGGTCGCCGCGAAGCTGGGACGTCGCCTCGTCGAAGTGCCGGTCGGCTTCAAGTGGTTCGTGCCGGGGCTGACTGACTCATCCCTGGGTTTCGGCGGCGAAGAGTCCGCTGGGGCTTCGTTCCTGGATCTTGAGGGCCGTACCTGGACCACCGACAAGGACGGTCTCCTGCTCGCGCTGCTCGCCAGCGAGATCCTGGCCGTCACCGGCTCGTCACCCAGCCAGCTGTACGCCGATCTGGAGGCCGAATTCGGCACGTCGTTTTACGCGCGTATCGACGCCGACGCGAACCGCGAACAGAAGGCGCGCCTTGCTGCGCTGGCACCCTCGGACGTCAAGGCCTCGCAGTTGGCTGGTGAACCCATCACCGCGATCCTCACCAACGCGCCCGGCAATGGCGCCGCGATCGGCGGCATCAAGGTGACCACCGAATCTGGCTGGTTCGCGGCCCGCCCGTCCGGCACCGAAGACAAGTACAAGATCTACGCCGAGTCGCTCAAGGACGCGGCCCATCTGGCGCAGCTCCAGGCGGAGGCGAAGACGGTCGTCGACGCCGCGCTGCAGGCCTGAACCACGCGGCCGCCGGCTACGTGCCGGCGGCCTCCTCCGGGTCCTCCTCGTCCTTCAGCTCCATCTTCTGGCGCAGTCCAGCCCGTTGGATGACCTCTTGGATCTTCAGGTCCCGCTCTCCTGGCGCCGCAACATAACGGATCTCTCTGAGCCCCTGGGCCTGCGCGGCCGACTCAAAGACTAGATGCCCGTAGTCAAAGACCTTTCCCCAGAACGGCTGGATCAGCGAGATATCAAGGATCCTCGTCATCGGCATCGTCGCCAGGTGTGTGTTAAACACCCCGTGGATGCGGAAGACCCGCATGTTCGTGATAACGAATCGGTCCATGTGCATGATGTGAGCCCGCCAGAGCCCGTACCCCAGGGCCGCGAGACCTGCAGCCATCGGGATCCAAAACAGATCCCGCATAGGCACCATCAGAAGAAACAGTGGGATGCTCGTCGCCATCAGACCGACCCACGGCACGATCACGACCCAGTGTTTTTGCACCTGGTCGATCACCTGCTCCCCCTCCTTGCGCAGCAGGTGACGGTCGATGTCGGGTTCGAGGATCCCGGCGAGCAAGCCCAAGCTAACGCGCCAGCTGTGTGAAGAAACGTGCGATTGACTCGAAGCCGCCCAGAAAGCCTCGGACGGCGTTCGCCGCGTCCTCCGGACGCGTGAATAGATAGAAGACCACGAACGAGATCCCGAGGACCATCAGGACCTTCTTGATCCAGTCAACCATATGATGCCTCCAGCTCTCAGGGGGAAGAACGCTGCAAACCAACGCCTTCCAGTGTGCCCGATCGCGCCAAGCCCCGCCGAGTCGACGCGCCGCCCACGTCAGGACGGCCCCGCCGCCGACCTTCGATCGGGCAAGTGGAACAATAGCCCCATGGAGAATCAAGACCTGTTCATCTGCATCGATCACGTCGGTCTCGCTGTCCCGGATCTCGACGAGGCCATCAAGTTCCACACCGAGGTCTTCGGTTGGCGGGAACTGCACCGCGAGGTCAACGAGGAGCAGGGCGTGGCCGAGGCCATGATCGGCACCGGCACCCAGGGCGAGGAGAACGCCAAGGTGCAGTTGCTCGCTCCCCTCAACGAGAACTCGACCATCGCCAAGTGGCTCGGTCGCAACGGCGGCCCCGGCATCCAGCAACTCGCGTACCGCGTTCACGACATCGACCACGTGTGCAAGGTGCTGAGCGAGCGTGGCCTGCGCCTCCTCTTCCCCGAGCCGAAGCGCGGCACCGCTGACTCGCGCATCAACTTCGTTCATCCGAAGGACGCGGGCGGTGTGCTCCTGGAGCTCGTCGAACCCGCCAAGGACGCTACCCACTGATATTTCCACTGACGGATCGGTCGGTGAGCCTCGGGTTCGCCGACCGATCCGTTGCCAGGAACCGGTAGGCTTCGACTGGATCGAGACCGCAGGAGACGTACCATGACCGACGCCCGCACTGAGCAGCACGAGACGACCGGGCTGAACCTCTTCGAGGAGAAGGCAAGCGCCGCTGGAGGCTTCCCAACGGCCATGCTCGGGTATGAACGCCAAGCGGTCGATCAATACATCAAGGAACTGGAGAGCCGCATCGTCGAACTGAAGGTGCAGCTCCGCGAACAGCGACTCACAACCACCCATGTGCAGGAGCAGGTTGGCACCACAGACTTCGCCAAGCTTGGCGCTCACGCCCGCAGCCTTCTTGAGGCGGCCGAAGCACAGGCTCAGGAAATCGTGCGGCAGGCCGAGACCGAGTCCGATCGGATCCGGCTGGAGGCCCGCCGCGCCGCGTCTGAGATCAGGGAGTCCGCCCAGCAGGAAGCCGACGACGTGCGCCTCACCGGTCTGTCGAGCCTCAGGAAGCTGCGGCAGGAGCAGGCCGAGGCGGGAAAGAAGGTCTTGGAGTCCGCGCGTCGCGACGCCAATCTCATCAAGTCCGAAGCCGAGGCTCGCTCGAAGTCGATGCTGGAGGAGACGGCGCTGAAGATCGCCGCCCAACTCGAAACCGCCCAGACCGATGCGGCCAGGCTCCGCACCGAGGCCGAGCGCGACATGACCGAGGCTCGAGCCAAGTTCGAGAAGGAGACCGCTGAGGCGCTCGCCCGTCAGAAGGAGGCCGCCCAGCTGACTGAAGAAACCATCAAAAAGGCGCTTGCCGAGGCCCGAGGTCATGCCGACGAGGCCGTGACTCAACTCGAAGAGGCACGCGCCGAGGCCAACACGGTTCGCACCAGCGCGATCGAAGAGGCAGAGCAGATTCGCACCACTGCCACCCGCGAAGGCGAGGAGGCGATCAATGCGATGCGCAACGAGATGACCGAGAAACAGAACGAACTGGAGGAGCGGCTCGCCTGGCGGAAGGAACAGCTGGAGCGAGAAATCGCGTCCCTCAACGCCCGCCGCACCTCGATCGTAGCCTCCATGCGGAACCTCAGAGCCATCGCCGAAGAGGCCGATGCCGACGAAGAGACCGTGCGGCACGAGAAGGGAACCGAGCAGCCCCGGTGACCACCCAGGACGACGCTCCAGAGTCGGGAACACCGCAAAGCGAACCCGCTCCGGGGCCCACGAACGTCGCCCCCAGCCCGACAACCTCCGCCGGCGCTTCGCTTCCTGCCGATCGCAAGCGTCCCAAAGGGCTCGTGGCGCGGTTGGTGCGGCGCCGAAACGGGCGCCTGCGGAAGTGGAGTGCGCAAGCCAGGGATCAGCTCGGGGACCTGCTCGACGATGCCCAGCGCGGTGCCAAGCAGCTGCTGACCCCGGAGCCGGAGGAGCGAGTTGCCCCGGTACCCCCTGTCGTCATTACCAGCGACACTCCCAAGCTTCTCGGGTACTCGCCGTTCACGCTGGGCTTCATGGGCGCCCTCGGTGTGCTCATGGCGATCGCGCTCGTCGGAGCGGCCGCGAAGGTCCAGAACGTCCTGGTTCTAGTGGTGTTGTCGCTGTTCCTAGCCCTGGGCCTCAACCCGGCGGTCGAGTTCTTCACACGACGCCGCGTCCCCAGGCCGCTCGCCGTCTTCATCGTCACGCTTGCCTTGTTTACGGTGCTGGTCCTTGGGCTGATCGCGGTCGTACCGGTTTTGACCGAGCAGGTGCAAAACCTGACCTATCGGGCGCCGTACTGGTTGGAGTTGTTGAACTCCAACGAAACCATCGCGCGCTGGAACCGGCAGTACAACATCATCGATCGGGCCCAGCAGTACATCGTCTCCGGCGGCATCGTCCAGAACCTGTTCGGCGGCATCTGGGGCGCGGGCGTCCTGCTGGCCAACCTCATCTTCTCCCTGATCATCACCCTTGTCCTGACGATCTATTTCTTGGCCTCGCTGCCCCTGATCAAGGAGGCCATCTACCAGATGGCTCCCGCCACCAGGCGTGCCCGAGCCCGGTACCTGGCCGACGAGATCTTCCGCGGCATCTCCGGGTACATCACTGGCATGTTCCTGATCGTGTCCGTGGCTTCCTTCTGTTCCTTCATCTTCATGAACATCGTCGGCCTCGGCTCCTACTCCCTGGCGTTGTCGTTCGCCGTAGCGCTGTTCTGTTTCATCCCGCTCGTCGGCTCCACACTCGCGATGATCGCCGTCGCCATCGTCGGCTTCGTCACCTCCCCCACCATCGGGATCGCGACCATCATTTTCTTCCTCATCTACCAGCAATTCGACGCCTACGTCCTCTACCCCACCGTCATGAAGCAGACGGTGAAGGTGCCGGGTGCGCTAGTGGTGCTGTCCGCCGTGATCGGAGGGCTGCTGCTCGGGGTGATCGGCGCGATCATCGCGATCCCGACGACAGCCGCGATCTTGTTGCTGTATCACGAGGTGCTTCAACCTCACCTGGACGCCACGTGATCCTGGGGTAGGTTGGCCTCGTGCGTCTCGTCATTGCCCAGTGCCAGGTCGACTACGCGGGTCGGCTGAGTGCTCACCTGCCCATGGCCAAGCGGCTAATCATGATCAAATCCGACGGTTCGGTGTCGGTCCACGCCGATGACCGCGCCTACAAGCCGCTGAACTGGATGAGCGCGCCGTGCACGCTGACGGTCGAAGAACCCGACGAGGACGCCGCCGAGATCGGGGCCAACGAGGTGTGGTTCGTGCGGTCCAAAAGCGGCGACTCGCTGCGGATCTGCATCGGAGAGGTTGACCTCGACAAAGAGGTCGCATTCGGCGTCGACCCCGGGCTTCAAAAAGACGGCGTCGAGGCGCACCTCCAGGCGCTGCTAGCCGAGCATCCGAGCACCTTCGGCGAGGGTTGGAAACTCGTCAAGCGCGAGTATTACACGGCCATCGGTCCGGTTGATCTGCTGCTTCGCGACCCCGAAGGACTGCACGTCGCGGTCGAAGTGAAACGGCGGGGCGAAATCGACGGCGTCGAACAGCTCACCCGCTACCTGGAACTCATGAACCGAGACCCGCAGTTAGCCCCGGTGCGGGGGGTATTCGCCGCGCAGCAGATCAAGCCACAGGCGGCGACCCTGGCGGCGGACCGCGGCATCGCATGCCAGGTCCTCGATTACGACGCCCTGCGTGGCATGGACGACGCCGAGGATCGGCTGTTCTGATGGCCCGCCGCCCGTCGAAGCATCTGAGGCCCGCCCGTCCCCTGGATACCGCCCGGTTCGCTCGGCGCGAGGCGAAACGCAGCGGCTGCTATCTGGTGCGCAATATCCCAGCGGGGCACTCAAGCAAGACCTACACCTGTCCCGGCTGCACCAAGGCCATCCCCGCTGGGATGCAACACCTGGTGGCCTGGCCCGAGGAACCAGCCCTCGGCTTCGACACCGGCGTGGAGCAACGCCGGCACTGGCATCCGCACTGCTGGAGGTTGTTTCGATGATCCATTCGACCACCATGGGCGACGGCGAACTCAACCTGGTCTTCCTTCACGGCCTGTTCGGGCAGGGCAAGAACTTCTCCAGAGTCGCAGCATCGCTGACCGACCTCGCGACGTGCCACCTGCTCGATCTACCGAACCACGGCGCATCGTCGTGGACGATCGACTTCACTCTCGACGGTCAGGCTTATCACGTCGCTTCGTGGATCGCCGACAACTTCACGGAGCCTGTAGCCGTGATCGGACACTCGCTCGGCGGCAAGCTGGCGATGCGACTTGCGCTGGCGCACCCGGAAATGGTCTCGAGGCTCATGGTCGTCGACATCTCCCCCGCCCGCAGCGAGGGTCCCGCGAGCTTCGCGCCGCTAGTCGCGGCGATGCAGCACCTAGACCTTGAGTCGGTGCCGAGCCGATCCATGGCTTCTGAACTGCTGCAGCACGACATCCCTGACCCGGTGGTCCGAGGCTTCTTGTTACAGAACCTGCGCAAGCTCGGCAGCCATTGGACTTGGGCCGCTAACCTAGACCTCCTCGGCGATTCTCTCAGCAAAATCGGCGGTTGGCCGCCCACCGATGCCGTCTACGACGGTGCCGTGTGGTGGGTCTCCGGCGGCCGCTCCCCCTACGTGCTGCCCGAGCACACCCCGGCCATGCGCGCGTTGTTCCCCATGGTCGTGAACGTTCGGCTCAAACGAGCCGGGCATTGGGTCCACGCCGATGAGCCCGAGGCCTTCACAACCATCTGTCGAGAGTTCCTGACAGGCCCGGCCTAACCGAGAGTCACGGACGTGATCTTCGCCTCAGCGATCGGCGCTATTCCGTCCTCCGCGCTGACGCCCTGCGCCGCGATGTCCCGCACGATCTTGAGCCCCGCGTCGTCGATCTTTCCGAAAACCGCGTAGCTGGGGGGCAGGGGTGTGTTGTCCCAGACGATGAACCACTGCGACCCACCCGTGTTGGGTGCTCCGGTGTTCGCCATCGCCAGGGTCCCTGGAGGGTAGTTCACAGCCTTGGTGCTGACCTTTTCCAGCGATGTAGTAGCCGGAGATAGCTCATCGGGGATGGTATACCCGGGGCCGCCTGAGCCGGTGCCCGAGGGGTCACCGCACTGCAGAACGAAGATTCCTTGGTCGACGAGGCGGTGGCAAGTGGTGTTGTCGAGCCAGCCCTGCTGGGCCAGGGACAGGAACGAATTGACGGTACAGGGGGCGCTACCGCGGTCGAGCGTGACCTCAATGTCGCCAGCAGTCATGTGAATCATGGCTTTGGCCTCGCCGGTGTTGATCACGTCGGTCTCGGATGGTGGATCAACCGGCTTGGCCGGTTGCCCGGCTGCCGGATACTTGCAAGCAGTCGCTCGCGTGGCGCCGGCATCGGGTTTGGCGGATTCGTTGGCGTTCGTGCAGCCAACCAGCACGAGGGCCACAGCTGCCAGGGGGACCAGGGGCGCAAGATTCATGCGGGCATCCTACGCGCGTAAGCTGCCTTCATGGTCAACCTGACGCGCATCTATACACGAACCGGCGACGCCGGCACCACCCGCCTCTCCGATAACGCTGAGGTGCCCAAGACCGACTGGCGGGTCGAAGCCTACGGCGCCGTAGACGAAACCAACGCCACTGTAGCTGCCGCGCTGTCGCATGGCGGCCTGCCTGAGCGCATCGTGGAGATGCTGGCCTTGATCCGCAACGAGCTCTTCGACGTCGGGGCTGATCTCAGCACGCCTAAGCACGCGAGCCCGAAGTGGCCGCCGCTGCGCATCGAGCAAGCTTCCATCGACCGGCTGGAGACCTGGTGCGACGAACTGAACGACCAGCTGCCGGATCTGCGGTCGTTCATCCTTCCCGGAGGGGCGCCTGGGGTTGCCGGGCTTCACGTGGCCCGCACCGTGTGCCGCAGGGCCGAACGCACCGCCTGGCGGGCGGTCGAGGAGTTCGGGACGGAGCCGTCAAAGGAGAAAGGGGCCGGCGGCGTCAACCTGCTGGCCGTGACCTACCTGAACCGCCTCAGCGACCTGCTCTTCACGATGTGCCGTGCCTCGGCGGGACCGGAGGGTGACGTGCTGTGGGTTCCGGGAACCGACCGAGAGGCACCGCCGAAACGGTGATCTAGCTCAGCGAGTCGGCACCGCCGTGGACGAAGTGCGTGCCGGGGGGCGCCGACTCCAGCCAGGTCATCAAGGCTAGCGCGTTCTCGGTGTCCATCGCGAGGTGGTGCTCGTGGCTAGTTGCCCGATCACGCACCCTGACGATCCACGACCCGTCGAAGAGCACCATAGCCTCCAGCGCAGTCGCGGGGCGACGATCCAGCCAGGCGGTAGACCGCCTAGGGAACGACCTAGTCGGGCGCATCGACAACGAGAACGCGCGATACCAGTCCAGTCGGTCACCCCGATAGCGCCCAAACCCCAAAGCCCAGCCGGCAGCTCCCTCGACCGCCTTCATCCGGTGCGCGCAATCGAACAGGCCGCCCTGCCCGGACAGCCAACGACGCCTCCCGTACATGAGGATGAACGGCAGCAGACATAGGGCGATGACCACCACGATCCAAAAAACCGTCATCAAACCCATGGGGAAAAGATATCGTCCCTAGTCCCTGGTTACGCCTCGGGGACGATTCCGAAGTCGTTCGAAACCGTCCCCGAGATGGTTGACAGGCACTTCAGGCGCTGAGACCGCGGCCTTTCTCGCCGGCACGGATCTGAGCAGCGAGGATGTGCAGTCGATGCACCTGCTCGTCCGTCGCCTCACCTCGGTTACGCAACGCTCGCAACTCTAGGAGTTCGTGCTGGGCTGCATCGAGGGAGATCTCCTCCGCGAGGCGGCCATCCTGGGTGAGGATCCGGACGTGGCCGTGGGCGACGGCCAGGAAGCCGCCGTCGATCGACAAGATCTCCGTGCGGCCGTCCGCGGAGACAATCTCAACCATGCACGGCACGAGGGCCGCCATCATCGGCTCGTGTCCCGGCAGGATTCCCACGTCGCCCTGTGTGGTCCGGGCGATGACATTGACAGCCTCGCCTTCCCACACCACACGATCGGCCGCTACGACCTCCAACTTCAGCGGTGAGCG
>CAMCJC010000091.1 GCA_945875065.1 uncultured Propionibacteriaceae bacterium
GGGCAACCTGGGTGCCATTGGCTGAGTCGAACACCTGAGCGTTCGATTGTCCCGACTCACTGCGCGTGGTGATCGTGAAGCGCCCCTCCGGTAACTCCCGCATGTTGTAGAAGCTGGATCCCGCGGAAAGGCCGGTCAGCTTCGTCGACCAAATCTCCGCTCCGTTCTCCCAGCTCAGCAACCGCATGGTTCCACCGTCATCACCTGGTAGTAGGACCAGCCCTTGCTCGATTCCGAACACCTGCTTGACGTTAGGCTGCGAGACCGTCCAGGCCACTTGGGGTTCGGCTAGCGGATCGACACTAGACGATGCGGATGCGCTCGCCGAAGCCGCCGGGTCGGTGGGCGGAGCTGAACTGTTCGCTCCTCCGCAGGAGGTGACCAGGAGCGTCGCCGCCACCAGCCCCGTCGCCAGCCGGCTTCCCCGGACATTCCACGAAACGCGTAGCTCGGACGTTGCCGCGTACTTCAATGCTGGCTCCTCGTCGATTCGGCTTCCACGGGGATTCTCGCACTGTCGACGGCTTTCGGCAGGCGGTTTAAAAGTTTCAGGCCGGGTACTCTTCCTCCGAGACAGGTTCCAGCCATTCGTTGGACGTGTTCTCGCCCGGCACCTCTACCGCGATGTGAGAGAACCATGTGTCGGCCTTGGCGCCGTGCCAGTGCTTGACGTTGGCCGGGATCGTGGCGACAACGCCAGGTGTCAGGCTGATCGGTTCCCGTCCCTCGAGCTGAAGCCAACCCTCACCCGCCGTGCAGATCAGGACCTGTCCCCCACCACTGGACGCGTGATGGATGTGCCAGTTGTTGCGACAGCCCGGCTCGAAGGTCACGTTGGCGAGAAACATCGGCGCCTCGCCCGGCTGGGTGAGCGGGCGCAGGAACGATCGTCCCGAGAAATACCGCGCGTAGGCTTCGTTGGGCTCGCCGGTCCCGAAGACGTTGACCGCGTCGAAAGCGGCCTGATCGGTGTACTTCATGATCCTCCTCAAGCGACTACCTCGATGCTACGCCCGTGCTCCATTCCAGGCCGGGTTCGATGTGCGACGTCCACACCTTCCCGAGCCGCGATGTCCTTTTGGCCAGCTCTCGACGTTGGATTCGTTTGGCGCGGCATCACCCCCTTATCCTGTTTGAATGTTCAACAACCTTCCATTGCATCCGCTTCTGGTTCATGCTCCTGTGGTGCTGCTGCCGCTGACCGCCCTCGGTGTCATCCTTCTAGTGTTCCTCAAGAAGCGAGAACGTCAGGTGAGCTTGGCCCTGATCGCGCTGATCGCTGCGGGCGTTGCATCGGCTGTGGCCTCGGTGCTGTCTGGCAACTACCTCGCCTCGATCATGTACACGCCGACCGCACACCAGCGGTGGGGCTTCTTCCTGATGATCACCTCAGTCGTGTACCTGCTCGTCGCTGCCCCGTGGCTGTGGTTGATCTCGGCCAAGGACCGCGAGCCGAGCGGCGCGATGCGAGCCCTTGGCTACGCGGCTGCCCTATCTGGCATCGTCGTGACGGGCCTGACCGTCGCGACCGGCCATTCCGGCGCAGAGCTGAACTGGTCGAACGTCGGCAGCGAACAGGCGACTGCGGCGACGTCCTCCGGTCCGGTGACCATGGAGCAGATCGCGCAGCACAACAAGGCCGAGGATTGCTGGGTCGCGATCGACGGGAACGCCTACGATCTGACCGAGTGGGTGAGTGGACACCCGGGCGGCGCTGGCGCGATTTCCAGCATGTGCGGCACCGACGGCACCGCCGGTTTCCAGGGCAAGCACGGCAACGATGATGGTCCCGCCAAAGCGCTGGAACAGTACCTGCTCGGTCCGGTCGCCTGACCTGCTGTTTCGGTCACCCATCCCGGCGAACGGGCTGGGCGACCATTGCTTTATCGCAGCAGCGGGTTGTAGCGGAGCCGGTTAGGCCGTCCCGAACATTCGGGACCGATGCGCATGCCGCCGATTCGTCCCTGGTCGCGTAGCTCGTAGAGGCGCGGGATGATCCGTTGGCGGATGCCGGCCGGGTCGATCGTGTTGATGTAGATCTTGGTGCCGCCTTCGAAACCGGCGACGGTCGAGACCCGCCACTTGATCAGGATGCGCCAAGGCATGGGGACATCGGCGTCGATCGGCTGGTGATGCCATTCCTCGTTGCACGGGACGTCTGCACCGGTAGCGGCATGCATCGCATGCACCAAGTCGGAGACTCCTCCGACCTCCGCGATCGAATGCTCCCACGGCAGCGTCCGCTCCGACTTCGAATACACCTCGATCGACGGGTAGCGATGGCCAAACCCGGCGAACGCAACGGCGTGGTCGTTTTCGGCGAGCAGCAGGTTATGGCGGGCCGCGTAGTTGACGGCGGCTTCGTTGAAGATGTTCTGGTTGCTACGGGCACGCTGGATCGCCAGCTCGTTCTGGACGCCGCGCTCGTCGATCGCGACGAGTTGCTTGTGCAGGTGATCGAAAGACGCGCCCGCCGGCTTCAGCCAGTTCTGGAACACCGCGACGTACGGGGCATAACGGTTGGCGTCGTAGAGGTTCCGCATCGACTCCACCGTGAACTGCGTGTAGTAGTAGTGCTCCTCCGGGGTCAGGGTCCCGGACGACGCCAGCTGCGAGGAGTTCTCCGCACCGTCGACGAAGTGCCGGCGGGCGACGATGACATCATGTCCACTGCCGAAGAACCCGGAGGCGTAGGCGATGATCTCGTCCTCATCGAACGCCTCGACCTGCTCCTGCGTCCGGCCTGACGCTCGCAGCTTCGCCTTCGCCACCTCCAGGACGTGGGTCCGGCCCGCCGGGGATGCGAGATAGGCACGTCGCCGCTCGGCGATCTCCTTTGGGAGCTCATAGCCGTAGTTGTCGCGCCAGTAGTCGAAACTGAGGATCTCGAACAGGTTGGGGATGCGACGAAACTCCGCCACCGACTCGAATAGTTGCTCGGCCGGCAGCCCGGGCACGATGTGCCAGCTGCCGGCGTCGCGAATCACCCGTGACTTCTCCGGGGGCGTCTCCAAATACCGGCTATGACAGAACGCGCAGTGGCGCCCGTCATCTAAATGGCGCAGCGGAAACCATCGCTCCGTCTTGACTCCAAGCGGTCGGTTACCACGCCCGGTGACGGTCCACACCTCGGTTCCGCTGAACGGATTGAGCTGCTTGACGGTCCCGTCCTTCATCGTCGTCAGGTAAGCACCGGCGGGTCGATAAGGCGTCAGCATCCTCTCAAGATACGCCAGGTCACCCCGACCACGAAGCAAGGTCGGTTAACAGATCGTCCAGAAGTTACTCCTCATAACGCACCCCGTCGCCCGTGCGCCACGGCGTAGCCCCGGCAGCCGCAGCAGCGCCGTCAACGACCATGCCGTCGGGTCGAACGGAACATCGCTCAACCTCCTCGCAGAGGGTCTACGAACCGCCCTAACAAGACCGTAACCGCTGTCAGCAGCAGGGCGCATGGGCCCGACGGATTATTGCGGTCAGGGGGCTAGAAGCCCTAGTGAACGACATCGATTCCGTCTGGACGGCGGTATGCAGTGGGCCCCGTGTTAATCACGATCGCGTCGATCTTTGATCAGGTTTCGGAGCCAGACAAGGTGCTTGACATCCTTGTCATCGACTGCGGCGGCCAGCTTTACTTCGATTGCTACCGCGCAGCCATCGAGCCGCATGACTATCAAGTCGACCTCGTGGTCCCCGTCCTCATGTGAGATACCTCCGTCTCAGCCGCTTGGGCGGGAACACGCACACACATCGTCGCCAGCGCCTCGAACAGTGCCCCCAGCAGCGTGGCGCTCTCCGGGCGTAAGGGTCGGCCCTGACCGGATAACAGTGACTCCGGTTTACGGATCGCCAGCCCCTGATCTGGCACATCTTTGTTCACAACGGACCTGAGGTACGAGTCGAGTTGGAACCCGCGCGCCCGAGGACCGAGCCGGGCGAGCCCCGGGAAGCCTGAGGCGACGATCTGCTCCCCATAGTCCCGAAGGGGCAAAGCGCAATGGCCTGGACGGCTTCGGGTTTCCCGGAAAACAACTGGAACAGGCCGACGGTCGGCTTACAGACCCCGCGCTCGGCCAGCGTCATCGGCCGCCTTCGAAGTCTCCCGATCCGTCCCGCGCCCGAATGCTGGATCGTCCCAGGAGCGGGGCCAGCGCTCCCCGCCAACAGAAACTGGGTCGGGGACGGGGCCATGTCAACGGGCGTCGAACGGCGTCCCAGACACCGGGCATCCGTTGCCACTCATCGATCAGCAGCGGCTTGCGTCGGTTGAGGATGTCCTCCGGATCGGCGGCGATCGGCTGTCGGGTCTTGGCCGACTCCAGTCAGACGGCGCCCCGGACGCGTTACTCCGCCGTCGTGGTCTTCCCGACGGGCCATCGAGTGCTATGGCGGCGAGTTCAGGGAACAGTTCGTCGAGGTCATTGTCGACGTCCGATACACATGACCCAAGAAGCATCATCCCTAGTCAGCGAGCCAAATCATACAATTAGCAGGACTTGAACACTACAAATAACAGCGCTGCGCGGGCTCTCCACCGGCTCCCGGGGACGGTCGATCAGGTCTGTCAGCAGTGGCGATGGCGTAACCCCGGGTGTCCGGCGCCGATGTCATCAGCACCACAGTCTTCGGCCGGTCTCGTCGCGGATCACCGCCTTGGGGGTAGCGGTCAGGTCGATATCAACGTCTAGGTGGTGGGCGCCGTCGGCGGAGGCGGCACGGTAGCCGTAGCGCTGGTTCTCCAGGTAGCGGGCGGAAGTCGTCGCCGTGACGAGCCAGGGGTGGCGGCGGCGCAGGCCGATGAGGTCCTGGTGGGCGCGGTAGATGTGGTGTCCCCATTCGGCAAGGTCGGCAGGCCCCGCCGGAAAGGCGGGGCGGATGTCGTCGTCGCCTCCGACACGTTCCTCCTTGATGCCCACGTAACCCTGTTCGTCACCGTAGTAGATCGACGGAACACCGCCGACAGTCATGAGGATCACCAGGGCGGCGATGGCGCCGTCGGCTCCGACGAAGCTCGCGATGCGGGTGACGTCATGGTTACCGATGAAGGTGTTGGGGATGAAGGCCGCCAGGAAGTCGTTGTGGCGCTGCAGGGCCCAGTCGAGTTCGAACAGGTTGCGGTCCTTGAACGACGACCAGATTGACTTCCACAGCTCGTATTGGGTGACCGTATCGAGGTGGGAGTCGGCGATGAACTGGGTGTAGTCGCCGTGGATGACCTCGCCGAGCAGCCACGCATCCGAATGGTCGCGTCGGACAGCGGGCACGACCTTGGCCCAGAAGCCAGCGGGCACGGAATAGGCGGCGTCAAGCCGCCAACCGTCGATGCCGCGTTCGAGCCAGTGATTCATCACGGCGACGGTGTAGTCGACGGCACGGGTGGACGCGTGGTTGAGGCGCACGAGGGAGGCGTGGCCTTCGAAGACGCGTGGCGTCGGCCCGGCGGGGGCCTGCCAGTCGATGTCGAACAGGGCCGACGTCGGGCCGTCCGGGCCCTCGGACAGGGCGCGGGCGACATCGGGATGTCCCGCGCCAACGTGGCTGAACACGCCGTCGAGGACGACGCGCAGGCCGCGCTGCTTGCAAGCGGCCAGAAGCTCGTCGAAGTCCTGATCCGTTCCGAGGCGAGGATCGATGCGGAACTGGTCGAGCGAGTCGTAGCCGTGCGACTCCGATGCGAAGACCGGCCCCAGCAGCAGCCCAGAGACCCCGAGCTCGACGGCGTAGTCGAGCCAGTTCAGCAGCAGCCGCAGGCGCGGGGCGGGCGCGCCATGGTCGTCGCGTATCGGGGCCCCACAAAACCCCAGCGGATACAGGTGCCACCAGATCGCATGCTCAACCCAACCCATGATCTCCTCCTACTGAATAGCGTTCACTACGATTAGTGACTCTAGCTCACTAGCGGTAGACTGGGCAACATGGGACGTACCGACCGCAAGCCTCGCAGCCGGCTCGACCCTGATTCCCGCCGCGCCGCCATCCTTGAAGCCGCTGCGACCGCGTTCGCGACACACCCCTACGGGGATGTGACGATCTCCGCGATCGCTGCGGACGCCAACGCGTCGAACGCCCTGGTTTACCGCTACTTCAAGGGTAAGGAAGACCTCTACGTCGAGATCGTGAAACTCGCGGTTCGCGATCTCATGGATCGGCAGGTTGGGGCCTTGGAGGAGCTACCCGACGAAGTTCCGGTGCGCGACCGGATCCAGTCAGCGACCGAGGTCTACCTGGACCACATCGCGTCCCATCCCGAGGCCTGGGCGATGCCGATGCGCAACCCAGGCAGCGAACCCGCTGCAGCCGCAAAGGTCCGTCAAGCCGCCCGCCTCGACTACGTCAAACATCTCAGCGGACTCCTCTCCCCCAGCTCCCAGAGGCGGCATGAATACGCCCTCTGGGGTTACTTCGGCTTCATCGACGCGGCCTGCCTGCGCTGGGTCGACGAAGGCTGCCCGCCCGACGACAGGTGGTCTCTGATCGAGGCCGCCCTCGGCGCGCTCCAGGGGGCCTTGGGAGACTGGGCGGCCTAGAGCCGGGGCTTTCTCATGGAGCCGGAGGGTTATTCACCCGCCACTCGGGAGTTCCAAGGAATAGCTCTGAAACAAATCGGAGTAGACCCTGCCCGGCACGGAACGACTTGACGGTCGCCGCCAAAAGGGCCCCATGGCGACCGCCGATTCTTAAGACTAGTTAGCCGTTTCGGTCAACCAGCGCCGGGCCTGCTGTGAGCCATGCGGCATCACCTCCGGCTCTGATGCCCCTTCTTGGTTCCTCCAGCTGGCCGTAGTCAGGCGAGGACCTCTACCAGCTTGCGGTTCACCTCAGCCACTGCGGAGGGCAGCCGCGAATCCAGCGTTACGAGGCGTGCACCGTGCCGTGCCGCCAGATCCAGTAGATGCATGTCGGTCACCTGTTTGGCGCCCTTCAGGTGGGACAGGCTGATCACAGGATCGGCCAGCGGCGCGTCGTCGACCAGAAACTCGTGCCCCGCCCGCCCGGTGAGTGCGCGTAGGGCCTCAAGCACGTGGTCGGGTGATAGCACGAATCCGCTGATGTTCGGGTTGAGCAGGAGCCGTACGTACCCCGCTTGGGTGGTGGCGCAGGTAGCCCAGCGACCCACACGTTCGAACCAGTCGCAGGCGATGTCGTGATGCTCGTGGGTCGATAGGGACGCAGCAACCAGCACGTTGACATCAGGCAACCGCAGCCCGCCCGGCGAACTACTCATCGTCCCGGTATCGATTGACTAGTTCCAGCGTGACAACATGCCCCTTGACTCCCGGCGGCGGTGAAAACACAGGGATTCCACTCTCAGTGAGCTGATACGAACTCCCGCGTACGCCTTGGAGAACGAGTTCCGACACCGCCTTGCCCACAGAGGTTCCCTCACGCTTCGCCCGAGCCCGCGCCAGTTCCAAAGCCCGTTCGTCGATGTCCAGCGTAGTCCGCATATTATCATCATAGCATCAGCGCACCACGCAAGCTTTGGCGACGATGAAATTCATTCCCCCAGTACGCCACAGCGCCTCGGCTGCACGCCGCTGAGCAGCCAGGAGCCAGAACGCCAGCCTCGCTGACCTCAGCGGCTATTTCACCTGTGCCCTCGCTTACCGCCGCGAAGCGGACGACACAATCGTCGTTGCTGCGTATTCCCCTAGCCTCTACCTTCCGGGCCCGGGCCTGCTCGTCTAATGCCAAGGGCCCGACGTCCAGACTCATGTCTCGTTGTAGTTGATTGGCCGCGTTCCCGAGAGGGTATTGAGGAGCCAGTCGAAACGCGACGCGGCCCTATCCCTGGGGTGCGAACAGCATAACCTCCACAGCCTCACCCACTTCTGACAGTGCCTCGCGGATCCGGGGCTCTACAATGCCCCAGTCCAGCCCTCCGGTCCCGCACCCCAGGGCCGGGATCGCGATTGATCTGATCTCGTACTCCCTGATGACGCGCACTAGGGCGGCCAAGCCCGCTTCAACGTCCTCCAGCCTCGACGGCGATCTCCAATGCTGCTTCGTCGGGAAGTTGACGACAAACCGAGGCAAGTCCGGCGACCCCGTCTCCCATACGTGCAGCCGGCCAGGTGCGAGGTCACCGCGGCGGCACACCTCGACGTAGTCGCGAAACATGCCTGGCCACTTCAGCTTGAACTGCAGCGCGATCCCCTTACCCATCACGCCGCGTATGTTGACCGCGTTGACCAGGGCATCCATCTGCTGAGCCAGCAGGTCACGCTCGCCCGCAGGAACCGTTGTGATCATGGCATCCATGTCATCAAACAGGTCCGACAAAAACTCACGTCCGCTCGCTCAAAGAAATGCGCAGCATCTGGCAGCTCCTGACCTCAGGGGTGACCGTACTCTCCGTATCGGTACCGACGTAGCCGACTGAGCGGGATCATGGGGGTCAGCCGAACGACAGCGATGGGCCGGCTTGCACGTTTCCGTGCCTCAGTGCCGTGGGCTCGATCATTGCGTCCGCAGCGATAGCGGTTTGCCCGTGCAGTCGGATGGCGTCGTCGAGGCTCGGTCGTCGCGGCCGCAACGATGGCAGCAGCTATCCGGGTCGACGGGGCGGATACAGCAAGCCGGCCCGGGCCAGACGGGAACTGGCCCAACTGACCCCTGCCCAGCCGCCCCTCTTGTGGGCGCGAATCGCCGTTTTGGGTGAACGGGGGTGTGTGCGGCTAGGGCGGTTTCAGGTGGTGTGTGCAACGGTGATTAGTTGTTCTATTT
>CAMCJC010000092.1 GCA_945875065.1 uncultured Propionibacteriaceae bacterium
GAGCGCCGGGTGCGGCTGCTCGACCGCCTGTTCGACGTTGCCGAGCAGCACCTTGAAGTCCGACGCATTCTCGAACAGCGATGCCCGCGTGTACCAGTGGGTGTCGCCGTCGAGCTGGCTCATCACCTCGCTGAGGGCCGCCCGGTACGCGACCTCGATCCGTGCCAGGGCGTCGAGCGTCAACAACCGAAGGTTGCGGTCGAAGTCGTATCGATCGATGAGTTCCTCGAACGTCGTCCCCGGCCGGAACCGGTGGCCGCTCCCCGGCATCTCGAACCCCCGCGCATAGGGCTGCAGCCGGTAGTAGCCGATGTGAAACAGCGTCTCTGCGGCCGCTTCCTCGTCCGCGACCTCCAGCCCCCGCTGCACCATCAACTCAACCAGCTGCGGCGATGACAGCGGCGGTTTCGTGAACACACCCGCGCCGCGTCGCCCGCCGTTCATCATCGCCTCCTTGCCCCCAGAGTAGGGCGTGGGTCGACGCGAACCACGACCGGCCCGGGCGACGCAGGACCGGCGATCTCAGCCGGCAAGCGTCGCTACCAGGAGCGCCTTGATGGTGTGCATTCGGTTCTCGGCTTGGTCGAAGACGATGCTCGCCGGCGACTCAAACACCTCGTGCGTGACCTCCAGCGCATCCATTCCGGTGGCCTGGAATACCTCCTCGCCGACGGTGGTCTCGCGGTCGTGGAACGCAGGCAGGCAGTGCATGAACTTCACGGCCGGGTTACCGGTCGCCTCCAGCATCGCCGCGTTGACCTGGTACGGCTTCAGCAATTCGATGCGCTCGGCCCACAGCTCCTTCGGCTCGCCGAGGGACAACCACACGTCGGTGTGGAGGAAATCGACGCCCATAACACCGGCCGCGATGTCGTCGGTGATCATGATCCGCGCCCCGGTCTCGGAGGCGATCCGCTCCGCCTGGGCCCGGACGTCGTCGCTGGTCTGCAACTCCTTCGGCGCGACGAGTCGGATGTCCGCCCCAACCATCGCCGCCGAGATCAGGTTCGAGTTGCCCATGTTGTTGCGGACATCGCCGACGAACGCCCACGATGTCTCGGCCAACGGCTTGCCGGAGTGTTCGCGCATGGTGAGCTGATCGGCAAGCACCTGGGTGGGGTGCCAGTCGTCGGTCAGGCCGTTGAAGACGGGGACACCGGCGTGCGCGGCTAGCGTCTCTACGGTTGCTTGCGCGAACCCGCGGTACTCGATGCCGTCGTACCAACGGCCCAGGACGCGGGCGGTGTCCGCTGCCGACTCCTTGTGCCCGATCTGCGAGCCCGACGGGTCTAGGTACGTGCTGTGCCCGCCCTGCTCCATGATCGCGACCTCGAACGCACAGCGCGTGCGGGTAGAGGTCTTCTCGAACAGCAGCGCGACCTTCTTTCCGAGCAGCCGCTGCCCCTCCCGGCCGGTGGCGCGCTCGGCCTTCAGCTCCGCCGCTAGGTCCAGCAGCGAGAGCCACTCGGCCGGTGTCAGGTCGGTTTCCTTCGTGAAGCTACGTCCTTTGAGCATTTCAGGGCCTTTCGTCGGCGAAGCCGAAATTGTACCCGCGGCCAGACCTCAGCGGAGTTGGTGGGAAAACCCACGCCTCCCAGGTTCTAGCTACAGCCCTCGACGCCCACCGGTGGCAGGTCCGAGAACTTCACGGCCTTACGGTGCCGGGTGCCGTCGCTGGTGTCCCACTCGCGAACGAGGTAGCGGTTCCCCTCGAAGCCCTCGATGAGGTAGGTCGACGGCTGAGCCGAGTCGGCCTGCATCACGAAGTTCTGGCGCAGGTTCAACACGCCGTTGTCCCCGAGCGCCACCCATTCGCCTTCCAGACCGGAGAAACCGGCGACGCCATTGCCGTCTCTCGATGCCCCGCCTTCGATCAGGTAGAGCTCCTTCCAACCCGGGTGGTACAGCCACGTGCTCGGGTCCTCGGTTCCGAAAACACCGAGCACGTAGATCTCACCGGACCGCTCCAGCGCGACCTTTTCGCCCCAGGACTCGGGGGCCGGTTCCTGCGCCCCATCCGGGCTGACGAACACGGCTCGGCGGTCGGAGAGCACCTGTGCGCGTCCGTCGAACGACCTCCCGAGGATCGAGTTGGCGAACTCGTCGACGAGCTTCGGCGCGCCGCCAGCTGCCAGGTCTAGGTGGTACAGCTTTCCACCGCGAGCGGAATCACTCTCGATCCAGTGCATGATCCACAGTTGCCCGTTCGACAGCTGCCAGTCGGCCGAGGCGAAGTCGATCTCGCCGGTGTCTAGAACCTTCGCTGGGTCATTGGCCGCTTGGTCGTCCCACACCTTCAGCCGGTCATCGGCCCCGAGATAGACGACGTAACGGCCGTCGCTCCGGTAAGTGCCGTTCTGGTAGGAGGCACGATCGTCGATAACCTGCTCCTGCGAATCGGCACCCGGGCCATGCCACTTCAGGGTGTCGGCGTCGGTCCCGTGGACCGCCACCCTGGCTCCCGATTTCAGGACGGTACCGCCGGGGAGCGCGTCGAGCGTGGGCGCCGCTTCGAGGGCCGCGCTCCAAGACTCCGAGAACGCGCGGGTACAGCCGTCGAGGGGCTTTGGATTCGGTTCCCCGATCGTCGGGCTCGCGGGCACTGGCATCAGGGTCGCGGCGGGTGTAGTCGGCTCCTGGCTAGGAGATCCAGAAGGCGTCGGCGACGCCGGCGAGCTGGGCGTCGCGAGGACCGGCGGGTTCGGGTTGAACGAACCCCCATATAGGTAGATAGCGCTAGCACTGGCAGCGAGGGTCACTGCGACAACGGCCGTGATGGCCCCGGCACGGCGACGAGCAGCCTTACGCCGCTGAGCAGTACGCCACATCCCCTCAGGAGTGAGGTTGGTTGCCACGGACTGGTCGTGGAGCAAGCCACGCAGATCATTGGTGTCCATGTCACGCTCCAATCGTCTGGGCTTCAGCCACACGCATCTTCGCTAGAGCGCGGGCGGTGGTGGATTTGACAGTGCCTACGGCGATCCCCAGCTCGTAGGCGGTATCGGCCTCCTTGAGGTCAGCGAGGAAGCGCAGCGTGATGACCGCTCGCTCACGAGGCGTCAGGGGGCGCAACAACTCGTCGATACAGGCGCTGACATCGTAGGTCTTCTCCGGGTTACCCCACGGGTGAGTCGCGACCGGCTCACTCGTCTGCTCGGTAGGCCTAAAGATCTGCTGGAAGCGTCGTCGACGACGCCACGAGTCATATGCCGAGTTGACCATGATGCGACGCACATACGACACCGGGTCGTCGGCCTTCATCACCGTACGCCACGAGCGGCAGGCCTTCTCCATCGCGGTCTGGACCAGCTCATCAGCGGCGTCGGCGCTGCCCGTCAACGAGCGAGCGATCTTGACGAGGTGACTCAGGTGCTCGCGGGCAAAGTCGGTGAAGTCCTCCTGGACTTCGCTCTTGCTGGGCATCTCGCCCTCCTTTCACCCATCCAGACGCACCACCGCGGGGAAAGGTTTACACCCTCTCGCGCCGTGAGCGAGGCTCTCGTTCAGAGATGATGGTCTGGTCACCAGCCTGGATGTCGACGCCACGGCAACGGCGAAGCGCTGTGACGAGGGTCGCGATGCCGTCCCCGGTGGTACCTTCAAGTCGCCAAGATCCGGAGGGGCGCCCCATCACCAGCACACACGATGACCTGAAGAATCCCACCGCGGCAAGAGACTCACGCAGGTACCGAACGCGTTCCGGGTAGTGTTCAGTTTTTCTTCGTGAAGCTACGTCCTTTGAGCATCGCCGGGCCTTTCGTCGGCAGGGCTGGCACCACTGCGCCCACCCCGCCGCGCGTCCTATTCGCAGGTCAGGTTGGAGACGTCGGGCAGGTCGGCGAACCGCACCGCTTTGACCTCCTTACCCGTGCCCTCGGGCCTTATCCGTACCAAGTAGCGGTTGCCGTCGCCCGTTCCCTTGATGCGGTACTCGTAGCCGCTGTCGGGAGTGGGTTCGAGCGCAACATCAGTGCGTAGGCTGACGATCCCCCTCGGCTCAGATGACCTCTGCTCGCTCGGCTCAATTGACAGCTGCTCGATCCACTCGCCGCTAATCCCAGGGACTATGAACTCGGCCCCGGAGCTCGGAGGGATCTCGACGAGGCCAGACCAGCTGGGGTGGTACACCCAATGCTCGAAGACCTCGCTCTTCCCAAGCAACGTCATTCCGCTGCTTTCATCAACCGCCGCAAAGGCGCCCCACGCTTCCGGAGCCCGTTGCTGCATTCCGTCAGGTGAGACAAAGACGGCATGGGAGTAGACCCTAACCTGAGCACGACCTCCGAAGGCTCCCGCCAACTCGACGTCGTCGAACTCTGCGACCAGTTTTGGTGCGTCATCGGAAAGCACGTCGACGTGGTACAGCTTGCCAGGTGGGAAGGGCTCCTCATTTTCTGGCTGCAGTAGCCACAGTTGCCCCTCCGAAAGGGCCCAGCGGCTGATCTTCTTCGAGTCTATGTCCCCGGTGTCGATGATTCTCGCCTGGGCATCGGGATTCTCGGAGTCCCAGAGTTTAAGCACATCGTTGGAGCTTCGATAGACGACGTACCGCCCGTCCGTCTCGTAATAGACGCGATCAGCATCCACATCCTCTACGAGGACTATCTTCTCCCGACGAACACCGGGGGCGGGGTACCAGGTCAGCGAGGCGGGCGACCGGCCCGGCGTAGAGTCGATGGTTGCCCCAGATTTCAGGACGATGCCCGATTCCATAGCCGGAGCGCCATTTGGCGCGGCGTTTAGCGCTTTGGTCCAGGAGTCTGGGAAGCCCCGCCTACACGCCGGCTTGGAGACGTCCCACGGCTCCCACATCACTGGCTCGGTGATGGATGTCGCTGCAGGTGATGTCGGCTCCTGGCTAGGGGTTCCAGAAGGGGTCGGCGACCCCAACGGGCTGGGCGTCGCGAGTATCGGAGGGTTCGGATTGAACGAGCCCCCGTGAAGGTAAATAGCGCTGGCGCTGGCAGCAAGGGTCACAGCAACCGCGGCCGTGACGACCCCAGCACGGCGACGGGCAGCCTTATGCCGCTGAACGATCTGGCCGGGCGTCAGGCGGGTGCCGGAAGGAGAATTGAACAGGCGGCGCAGGTCTTCGTATCCATGGCGTGCTCCGATCGCTTCAGGGTCGGCAACGCGCATCCGGCTCAGGGCGCGCGCCGATGTGGACTTGACGGTGCCTTCGGCTATCCCAAGCTCGTAGGCCGTCTCGGCTACGGTCAGACCAACGAGATGACGCAGCGTCACGACGGCACGTTCCTTGTCGGTCAAGGGGCGCATGAGATCGTCGATCACGCTGAGCCCATCAATAGTCTCGACACTGCGCCCCCAGGACGCTTGCGCGGGCGGATCGACGACGTCGGCGCGACCGCCGAACCGCCTTCGGAACCGCTGCTTGCGGCGCCACGCGTCGTACCCGGAATTGACCAAGACGCGCCTTACGTACGCCAGCGGCTCAGCCATATTCATCAAGGACCCAGAGGAGCGATACGCCTTCTCGAGCGCGATCTGCGCCAGGTCGTCGGCGGCGTCGGCGCTGCCGGTAAGTGACCGGGCGATCCGCACGAGCAGATCCAGATGCTCCTGGACGAACAGCACGAAGTCCTCCTGGACTTCACTGCGGCCTGTCATCGCGACCTCCTTTCACCGCACTAACGCCACAGGTCGCGGGGAGGTTCTGTGCGCCGCGAAAGTCGCTGCTGGTGTCCCCTGAGCCTGTCAGGTCTCTTGACTGAAGGTGGACTGGACACACTAGGCGTCGAACCAGGACGATGTCCCAAGGTGACGCGCCGCTTACCGAGAGCGGAGGCAGCACGTCGAGGATGATGGGTCGGTTCGCGACGCTGGCTGCGGCTGCGGCGGCGAGAGAGCTTCCCGAGACCGCAGCGGTTGTTGCCTGACCCAAGACCTCGCAACCCACCGCCTAAGGAGCCCTGATGCGACGACTGAGTCTGGTGATAACAACGATGCTGATCACCGCCTTGTCGCTGGTGCTGTCGTTCCTGCATTTTCAAGAGCGCGACACCTATGGGCCATTGGGTTTCACCACGCAGGTGTGGGTGCAGGACGCCGCGCCTGAGGCGGACGCCAACGCGGCTCTGAGCGAGATTCCCGGCTTCGCAAGCGCCACCGGCGTCGCCGTGGCCCGCTGGGCACCCATGGCCGAGGATCCTGAGTTTGGAAGGACGCTTTACATCTACCCTGGTGCCGTCAACCGGCCGATGGCCCGCTGGCTGGAAGGGGGCTATCCCGCGTTCAGCCACCTCGCCGAGACGCAAGTTCGCCCCTGGGCGGCTCTTCCGGCCGGCGGTCTTGATCCGCGCGGCTACTATCTGCTGGACGGTTCGCTGGAGCAGGGGCAGAGGCTTGCCGCCCTTTTCGCACAGCACGGGTTCCAAGCCGGAGCGTATCCGGCCGGGGGCCTGGGCGTCTACGTGATGGAGATCCTTCGAGGCGAACTCGGCAGGAGCGGTGCTATCGGCCTGCTGGTGTCGATAGTCTTGGTCAGCGCCTCTGTGCTGCTGAACGCAAAGCACTATGGAACTGGCCGACTGTTCGGCCGGTCGGGTTGGTGGATGCTCGCCGCCGACCTTCGCGCCGCACTCCCCGCCAGCCTAGCGGTCGTGACCATATTGGTGTCGGGGACCGTCATCGGACTCTGGTTCTACAATCGTTTGAGTCATTGGGACTCATTTTTGACCCTGAGCGCCACATTGGCTACGGGAATGTTCCTAGCAACCCTAGCGACACACGGCCTAGCGATTTGGGCAACAAACCTCGCTCCAATCCCCGCGGCTTTGAAAGGCAGGGTTCCGTCACGGACCACCTTGGCAGCGGCCTACACCCTGCGAGTCGCAGCCCTCACCCTTACCGTCGCCTCCGGGATATCCACGATCATGCTCATAAATCCGGCTAGCAAAGCAGCCCGCGGGGCCGAAGTCGCCTCCAGGCGAGCAGGCGATGCCGGATACGTCATGATCAACGGAAGCCTCGGCGCCCGGGACACCACGAGTCGAATCCATGGTGCCCTGCGAGACTGGCTGGCTCAGGCGGATCTCGACGGACGCCTCGTGTTGGCCGAAGACTCAACGAACGTCATCGCCTCGCGGAAAGAGGCGGCCGCGGCGCTGACGGTCAACCCCTCGTTCCTACGACACCAACCGCTTCAGGGTCTAGAGGGGCAAGTAACGCCAGATTCGCTGCCTACGGATCGCCCGACGCTTTTGGTCCCAGCAACCAGCATGCAGGCTGCGGAAGCACTCCGCCAGAACGCGAATACGTTCCTATCAGAGGTGGCCCGCGATGGCGGTGGCGTTGCACCGACAAGTGCCGCTGTTCGTGAGATTCTCCCCGGCCAGGAAGTGTTCACCTACGGGCACTCCACGGGGCCAGACCCGGCTGTCCTGGACGCCCCCGTGGTTCTGGTGGTGCCGCCGCACCTGGGAGTTTGGGGCAACAGATACCCCTCCATGGCCTCGGATATGGTGCTGATTCCCGGAACCTATCCGGAAGACATCCGCGCGGATCCCGTCCTAGCATCGGCGTTCCTGGCCACGCTGCCCGTAACCCAGAAGCTAGCGGACACCGCCCGCACCGCTAGAGTCTCCCTCACTATCGCGACACTCAACACGGCCGTGGGCAGCGTGCTGCTGACGGTGGTGGTTGCCTCTGCCGTGGCGGTCTACGTGCGTGCCTGGGCCAACCGTCTATACGTCCGATCGCTGCACGGGTGGAGTCGATTGGCGGCCAACCCCGTCTTGCTCGTCCTGGAGTGCGCCATAGCCTTGGGGACCGCTTCGTGGGCCATTTCAAGTTGGCTAGCAATGCATTCTGAACGTGCTGCCTTTCAGGGAATCCCAATGCCTACTCGGGTGGCCGAGATACGACCCGAGGTTCCCGGGCTGGTCGCCAGCATCGCCATCCTCTTGAGCGCGATAGTGGCGGCGACAGTACTCGCGCGCCGCGAACGTCGACTACTGGCCGACAGGGCCGTCGACGCCCTGTGATCGCCAGAAACGGAAAGGACCACGCATGAGCACCAACACCGCTGGGCTCTCTGTTACGGGGGCGGCGAAGGCATTCGGACCGCGTAGGCTGTGGTCGGAGCTGACCTTCACAGCGCCGCGCGGCACCATGCTGTCGCTGACCGGTCCGAGCGGCAGCGGTAAGACCACACTGCTGAACTGCCTCGGGCTCCTAGAGGATTTCGACGACGGCGAACTCACCCTTGATGGCGAACCCCTAACCGGTCTCAACGCCCGCCGTCGTCGCCTCCATCGCAGGGATAGTCTCGGCTACCTCTTCCAGAACTACGCGCTCATCGACAACGCAACCGTGCGGGAAAACCTGGACGTGGCCGTCGGGAAGCTCACGTGGAACCGACGCCGAGTGCCCGCGGCCTACGAGGAGGCACTTGAGCGGGTCGGCATGAGCGGTCGCGCAAACGAGCCCGTTTTCCGGCTCAGCGGTGGCGAGCAACAACGCATCGCGATGGCACGGCTGCTGCTGAAGAACCCTCGCCTGGTACTAGCCGACGAACCCACCGGCGCGCTCGATGCCGATAATGCCACGGTCGTCGTCGGCCTCCTGCGGCTTCTGGCTGACCAGGGCAGTGTCGTCGTCGTGGCTACCCACAATCCCGACGTGGCCGACGCTTGCGATGACCGGCTGGTGCTCGGCCAGGTGGCGCGCCACGCGGCCTGAGCTCAGCCTT
>CAMCJC010000093.1 GCA_945875065.1 uncultured Propionibacteriaceae bacterium
CGCCTCACCCACGCCATCGAGGTCGCCCAGTGCGCGGTCGCCATGGCCCGCGGCATTGGCGCGAACCTGGCCCTGACCGAGGCCATCGCGATGGGCCACGACTGCGGTCACGGCCCCGGCGGCCATGCTTCCGAGGATGCCTTCGACACCTACCTTCCCGAGGGCTACGACCACGGCCCGTGGGGCGCCGACGTCGTCCTGGTCGGCCTCAACCTGACCGCCCAGACCCTCGACGGGATCCGTAACCACTCGTGGTCGCGCCCGGCCCCCGCGACCCTCGAGGGGGAGCTCGTTAGCTGGGCCGATCGCATCGCCTACTGCGCCCACGATCTGGAGGACGCCATCGATGCCGGGATCGTTTCGGCTGACGAGCTGCCGGAGGTCGTACGCCAGGTGGCGGGTGATCAGCGGCGCGAGCAACTCGCTTGCTTCATAGGCGGGGTGATCGAGACCACCATGACCACTGGCCGGGTCGGCCTCGATCCGGTGCGAGCCGAGGCTTTGGCCGAGCTGCGGCGGTTCAACTACGAGCGCATCTACACCCGCGAAGAGTCGCTCGCACAGTCGCTAACGGTCGTGCGGGTCCTGCGGTCGCTGGTCGATTGGTTCCTGGACCACCCCGAGGCGTTGCCCGCCGAGTTCCGAGGCGAAGACTTGGTGCGTGGGGTCGTCACCTACGTCGGTGGCATGACCGACCGGTTCGCGTTCGAACACGCGGAGCAACACCTCGGATGGGACCGGGCTCAGCTACCGCGCTATATCGGCCGGAGTCTTGGAGGCGGATAGACTGCGCGCCATGGCGGGGCGCATTAACGACGAAGACATCGCCCTGGTGCGGGAGCGCGCCAGGATCGACGACGTCATCCGCGACTACGTCGCCCTCAGACCCGCCGGTGGTGGCTCGTTCAAAGGGCTGTGTCCCTTCCATGATGAGAAGACCCCCTCCTTCACGGTCTCGCCGGTACGCGGCTTCTTCCACTGCTTCGGGTGTGGCGAGGGCGGTGACGTCATCACGTTTCTACAGCGCCAACAAAACCTCGGGTTCGTCGAGGCCGTGCAGGTGCTGGCCGACCGGTACGGCGTCACTCTCCGAACCGTCGACGACGGCGACGGTACCGGCCCTTCCCCGGGGCTCCGCAAGCGAGTACTGGAGGCAAACGAGGCGGCCCAGGGCTTCTTTGCAGAGCAACTATCGTCACCGGAGGCCATCACCGCACGCCAGTTCTTGAATCAGAGGGGCTTTACTCGAGAGCATGCCGAGCATTTCGCCCTCGGGTATGCACCGCGCGGTGGCTCCGCGTTGCGCCAGCACCTGCGGCGCGCCGGCTTCGAGGACGAGGTGCTCAAGGCCGCCGGCCTGATGCGCGACGGTGGCCGCGACTTCTTCGTCGGCCGGCTCCTATGGCCGATCCGCGACTCGGCCAGCGCCGTCCTCGGTTTCGGGGCTCGCCGGATCCACGACGACGACCGGCTGCCCGCCAAATACATCAACACCCCCGAAACCCCGGTCTACAAGAAGTCGCAGGTCCTTTACGGCCTTGACCTAGCCCGACGAGCCATCGGCAAGCGCGGTCAAGCAGTCATCGTCGAGGGCTACACCGACGTCATGGCGGCACACATCTCCGGCGTGGACACCGCCGTAGCGTCCTGCGGCACCGCGTTCGGAGCTGACCATGCCAGGCGCCTGCAGCGCCTTCTCGGCACCCGCGATGGCGGGCACGCCGAGGTGATCTTCACCTTCGACGGTGACGAGGCCGGCCAGAAGGCCGCCCTAAAGGCGTACGACATCGACAAAGAGCTCTCGGCCCAGACGTACGTCGCTGTCGAACCGTCCGGCCTAGACCCCTGCGATCTTTGGCTCCGTGACGGCCAGGCAGCGGTCCGTGAACTCGTGGCCCGCCGCATCCCCCTCTACCGCTTCGTGATGGCCCACATCGTCGGCAGTTACGACCTCGACCACGCCGACGGTCGCCTCAGCGCCCTTCGCCAGGCCGCCCCGCTCGCCGCGTCGATCCGCGACAGGTCGCGTGTCGAGATATTTGAGCGGGATCTAGCGGCTGCCACCGGCATGGATCTGGCGGCGGTTCGCCGAGAGGTCGCCCGGGCGGCGAAGGGGCAGCGCGCGACGATGCCCGCACCGGCCGAGCCCACGGTCGAGGCCAGCCCCTGGCCCAGCCCGGCAGATCCCCGCTACCGCCTCGAACGCGACACCATCAAGCTGCTCTTGCAGCAGCCCTTCGCCTTCGATGCGTCGTGGAACTCGCTGAGGGAGGAAGAATTCGAGCATCCCGCCTATGCTGAGGCGTTCCGGCTGCTCGCGCCCCTGGAGCCTTCCGACACGTGGACCAGGGACCTGGTAGCTGCGGCACCAACCGCGGAGGCCGCAGCCTTCCTGAGAATGCTGAGCCTGGAACCGCTCTACCGTAGCGACCCAGATGAACGCTACGTCTTGGAGCACACCGACCGTCTGCACCTTGTTGCGCTCGATCGTCGCATCACCGCACACAAGGCGCGCATTCAGCGCCTAAACGCGGTGGAACGCGAAGCTGAACACCAAGAGATGTTCACGGAGCTGATGGGGCTCGAGCTCGAGCGCAAACGGCTACTGGAGGGCCTGGAGCGAAGCTGAGTCACGCCGCTTCCGGAGCCCGGGACCAATCCGCTTCCAGCAGCCCCCGGGCCTGAGCCAGAGCCTCTAGCTCCAGCTTCCGCACCGTCGACGGTGAGACGTTCAGGCTGTGCGCCAATACCGCCCGGGTCACCGGCCGCCGACCGATGCCGTACCGGACCCTCAAGACTTCGCCCCGCAATCCCATCAGATCCAAGATTGCGAACTGGTTTGGGATCAGGTTTTCGCACTCATTCGTGGTGGGCAACTGCTCGGGCGGGAACCGCTCCAGCGAGTACAGCCGGACCTTCCGGTACTTGCCCTTCGAGTTTCTAACGAGGTCGGTTTCGGCGCGCAGCAGCGACTTGCGCCGTACGGCGCGCCGCACATAGTGGTAGGCCAGTGTGTTGAAGCTCGTTCCAAGCTGCAAGTCGAAATGCCAGATCGCTTCGCCGAGCGCCACACACCCTTCCTGGAATAGCTCGTCGACGTCCGTCCTGGTCCGTCGCGCCAGCTCGGCGGCGATCCCCATCACCAGCTTCAACCTGGTCGAGTACAGCATCGTGTACGCATCCTGTGCGGCAGCGACGACGTCGTGCAGCTCGGCGTCGTCGCTGCCGCACTCAATGAGGTGAGCCGCGTAGATGCCCGCCTCCAAACAGCGGAACGCTTGAATCGTCTCCTCGGGACTCAACAAGGTCGAGTCCAACTCCTGCATCTTGATCGTCATGTGCGACAGCCTGCCCTTGGGCCAATCCGGACGCCACGGATTCTTCAACCGCGACAACACCTGCCGTGAAAGTGACAACATCTCGGGCTCTCCGGGCACAATTGCCGCATGCGCCGACAACACCTTAGCCGCGAAGATCGCGCCAGCCTCCGCGACGCGATCGGGACTGAGCCTCACATCCTGGCCTGGGCCGCCGGCGTCGACGGGGTGGTTGTCGCTACGGGCGAATGGCTCGCCCACCTCAACGCGGGGTGGCGCGCGTGGCCATGGGAACAGGTCCTGAGCGGGGGGTGGCGCCCTGACCCGGGAGTCCTCTACTGGCGGACCGTCGACGGCGGGGGCGAGTGCCGCTTCGAGGCGCCCGGCGATCTGCCCGCGGTGTTCCGCGAGCGGGTGCTGGCCTCGACGCTGCTCAGCGCGACCATGGACCTTGACGGCGGCTCCTTGACTCTGACGGCGAGGCGAAAGCCCGGAGGCAGCGGCTTGGCGACGTGGCTCGCCAGCGCCTCGGGCAGAGTGAACCTGGAAGACCCCGAGACCGCGGCCCGAGTCGTCGCCTGGACGGACGACCTCAGGGCGGAGTATGGATTCTGACCCGGTAGCCTTCGGCGAGTGGACCTCATCTTCATCCGGCACGCCGAATCCAGCAACAACCGTGCCTATCAAGAGACCCAGAGCGAAACCAACCGGGTTCCCGACCCCGGTCTGACCGACCTCGGGCACGCCCAGGCCGAGGCCCTTGCAAAGTGGTTTCCCGGCTTCGCGCCGCAACCAACCAAGATCTTCGTCTCGCCGTTTCGCCGCACCCTCTTGACCGCCGCTCCGCTATTGGAGCAGCTGGGAGCCACGGCCGAGGTGCTGCCCGACATCATGGAGCGGGGCGGCCCGTATGCCGGTTCGTTCCGCGACCAGAACCCGGCCCCCGGCTCCCCCCGCTCGGAGTTGGAACCCATCTCGCCGCGCCTGCGCTTCCCCGACACCGTGACCGAGAAGGGTTGGTGGACTGGTCCGACCGAGGACCGGCGCGTCGCGACGGCACGCGCTCGACGACTCGCGGAGTGGCTACGCGGCTTCGAAGAGAACGAGTGCGTGGTACTGGTCAGTCATGGTGCCATCGGGTCGCTGCTGCTCATGGCCCTGTTCTGTCCGCCCGAGCTCGAACACGATTCCGAGCGGATTGCTGGGGAGAGCTCCAGCTGGTTCGTGCTCGACAACTCGTCGGTGTCCTGGGTTCGTACCCATCCCGGTGGCGACACGGCGATTCACGCCTTCAACCGCGTCGACCACCTAGTCTTGGCCGGGCTCACCAGCGCGACAATGGTCCAGCCGAGCTGAGGTTGTGCCAAGGGGGTGAAGGCTGCTAAAGTTTCGCCTCGCGTGGCCGTGAGGCCATCGATCCCTGGTAGCTCAATTGGCAGAGCATTCGACTGTTAATCGAAGGGTTACTGGTTCGAGTCCAGTCCGGGGAGCCAGCTATCAGCCGCCGCCAAACGCGGCGGCTTTTGCCTTTGGGTGGGGCATGCGGGGCTCGAACCCGCGACCCAAGGATTATGAGTCCTCTGCTCTGACCGGCTGAGCTAATGCCCCAAACCGCCACACAGTCTAGTCATAGGCGCTCGGTCCTGTCCCGCAGCCATCACATGGGAGCGTCGGTCGGTTAGGGAGACCAGGAAGACAGCTTCCAGGAAACTCTCCAGCGTGGCTGCTTAACTGGAGCCGCCGACGGTTCCGCGTTGGTCTGGAGCATCGCCGCCGTCCAGACCGGGTTGCGCGCCGTCGACAACGCCTACCCCCGCGGTTCTCTAGTGGCCGGAGAGCATCCTAGGCGACCGCTTTGAGGCTGCGAAGCCCTGCTAGCGATCGGGAATCCTCGTGGCTGTCGATCGTGCCTCTAGCGGTAGCAAAGTTCCTGGAGGTCAGCTTCTTTGAAGTCAGCTTCATCCTGCGATGGCGTGTTCATCAGCGAGCAGCTAGGGGGTCACTGAACGCGAGCCGATGCTCAGCCGATAACCTCTGGACCCATGCGACAGCCCACCAGAATTGATGCCATCGCCGAAGCCCATGTCGACGCCTTGGCGGCCCACAGCCCCGAGACCGCCACCTACCTGGGGATTGAAGGATACGACGACCAACTGTCCGACTTCGGGCCGGAGGCGGTGGGCCGCTGGACCGATCACCTCAAAGGGGCTTTGTCTGAGCTGGCCGCCGCCGAACCGGTCGACGAAACCGATCGCATCACTCGTGCTGCGATGCAGGACCGTCTCGGCTTGGAGCTGGAGTCCATCGAGGCGGGCGACCACTTCAGCGGCGTCAACAACATCGAGTGCCCGTTGCAAACCGTCCGTGACCTGTTCGACCTCGTGGCGACCGAAACCGACGACGACTGGGCCAACATCGCCGCTCGGTTGCGGGCGGTCCCGGACGCCTTCGCGACTTGGACGACAACCCTGCGCGAGGGCATCGCCCGTGGCCTGACTCCCGCCGTCCGCGCCGTAGCCGATGCAGCAGCGCAAGCCCGGGAACTCGCAGGGAAGAACGGTCGCTTCCAGCAGCTCCTGGCCGAGTTCGGGCGTGACAGCGCGTTGACGGCTGATTTGGAACGCAGCGTGGCCTCCGCCCGCGAGGCGGCCGCGCGGCTGGCCACGTTCCTAGCAGACGACCTGGCCCCGGTGTCGAGGAAGGCCGACGGCGTCGGCCGTGATCGCTACCAGCGGGCCTCGCGCGAGTTTCTTGGCGCCGCGATCGACCTCGACGAAACCTATGAGTGGGGGGTCGAAGCCCTGGAAAAGATCACCTCAGAGCAGGAGATGACTGCCCGCGAGATCGCGGGACCGGGAGCCTCGATCGCCGAGGCCATTGAGAAGCTGAACTCCGACCCGGCGAACATCATTCACGGCACCAGCGCGCTGCGCGAGTGGATGCAAGCCACTGCCGACGAGGCCGTCGCCGCCCTCGACGGTCCCTATTTCACGCTCGATCCTCGCGTTCGGCAGGTGCAGGCGATGATCGCCCCGTCCGCCACCGGAGGTATCTACTACACCGGCCCCACCGTAGACTTCTCGCGCCCCGGTCGCATGTGGTGGTCCGTACCCGAGGGAGTCACCGAGTTCACCACCTGGCAGGAGAAGACCACCGTCTATCACGAGGGCGTTCCCGGGCACCACCTCCAGATCGGCCAGGCGGTTGCTGGCTCCGAGTCCCTCAACCGTTGGCGGTCGTTGGTGTGCTGGGTCTCCGGCCACGGCGAGGGCTGGGCCCTCTACGCCGAGCGGCTCATGGACGAGTTCGGCTTCCTGAACGCGGGGGAGCGCCTTGGCATGCTCGACGGGCAACGCCTCCGGGCGACCCGCGTCGTCCTTGATCTCGGCATCCACCTGGGCAAGCCGGCATTCGACCGCTACGGCGGGGGAGTGTGGGACTACGACAAGTGTTACCGCCTGATGCGGGAGAACGTGGCGATGGAGGAGAACCAGCTTCGCTTCGAGTTGCATCGCTACCTCGGCTGGCCCGGTCAGGCGCCCAGCTATCTCATTGGCCAACGCATCTGGGGGCAGTTGCGCGACGAGGCCCGCGCCCGTAGGGGTGAAGCCTTCGACCTGAAGGACTTCCACGACAGGGCCTTGGCCGTCGGGTCACTGCCCCTCGACGTGCTGCGCCTAGCGCTCGACGGGTAGGCTTCTCGCCGTGCTGACGATGCAAGACGCCCTCAGGATCCTGTCCGATTACTGGACCTCGCGGGGCTGCCTGACGTGGCAGCCCTTCAACACCGAGGTCGGGGCCGGGACCATGAACCCCGCCACCGTGCTGCGGGTCCTCGGGCCAGAACCCTGGGATGTCGCATACGTCGAGCCGTCGGTCCGCCCCGACGACGCCCGCTACGGGGAGAACCCGAACCGGCTCCAGACCCACACCCAGTTTCAAGTGATCCTCAAACCCGAGCCTGGCGACCCCCAGGAGCTGTACCTCGGCTCCCTCGAGGCACTCGGCATCAACCTCGACGATCACGACGTCCGGTTCGTTGAGGACAACTGGGCGCAACCCGCGATCGGCGCTTGGGGGCTCGGGTGGGAGGTGTGGCTCGACGGCATGGAGATCACGCAGTTCACCTATTTCCAACAGGTGGGTGGCCAGGATCTAAACCCCATCCCGGTCGAGCTGACCTATGGCCTCGAACGCATCCTCATGGCGCAGCAAGGCGTGACCCATTTCAAGGACATCGCCTACTCCCGAAAGCCCGACGGCACGCTCGTCACCTACGGCGAGGCTTTCGGGCAGCAGGAATACGAGATGAGCCGCTACTATCTCGACGACGCGGACGTGGAGGCCAACAAACGCCTATACGAGGCCTACGTCTCCGAGGCCACGCGCATGGTTGAGGCCCGTCTGCCGGTGCCGGCGCACCAGTACATCCTTAAGTCCAGCCACGCGTTCAACGTCCTCGACGCCCGCGGCGCCATTTCCACCACCGAACGCGCCCAGGCGTTCGGCACGATGAGGCGTCTGATGCGCGATACCGCAGCTCTGTGGATCGAGCGCCGCGAGGAGCTTGGCTTCCCGCTGCTCAAACAGGCGGATACAGCCGAGGATGCCGCCCCCGAAATCCCGGAGCCGGAGACCAATACCCCACAGACCTTCGCGTTCGAGATCGGCTTGGAGGAGCTGCCACCGCACGTCGTCTCGACCACTGTTGAGCAGGTCCGCGCCGCACTCGCGAACGGACTGGCAGCCTCCCGCTTGAAGCACGGCGAAATCCTCGTTGAGGGCAGCCCGCGACGCATCGTTGCGACTATCGCCGCCGTCGCCGCTAGGGAACCCGATGCCACCAACCTCAAGAAGGGCCCCAAGTGGGCCGCGGCCTTCGACGCTGACGGTAACCCTACCAAGCCCCTGCAAGGTTTCATGCGGGGTCAAGGAGTGACCATCGAGCAGGTCGTCAAGGCCGAGGTGGGCGGCACCGAGCACGCTTGCGTCGCTGTCGAGTCATCGGGTCGGACGGCGCTGGAGGTCCTGGCCGGGATCGTCGAGGCTACCGTCATTGGTCTACGCGCGGAGAAGAACATGCGCTGGTGCGACCCCAAGCTATCGTTCTCGCGTGCCGTGCGCTGGCTGCTAGCTTTGTGGGGTAAGCAGGTTGTGCCGGTCCGAATCTCCGAGATCGTTGCAGGCCGGGCCACGTACCTGCAGCGAA
>CAMCJC010000094.1 GCA_945875065.1 uncultured Propionibacteriaceae bacterium
TAACACCCCAGAAAACCACCAAACACAACGACATCTCGTTAAATGGGCGCTATACTTTGCCTATTCTGCACCCTAATCTACACCCCAACACCCACCCCACCAGACCCGACCAAACCCAAACCCGGACCACCCAACACCGGCCACTAACCCACCAGAGCCGGGTCGGCGCCACCACCCGACCCGGCACCACCAATCCAGCCGCGTCGTTGATCGCCCTCCGCTCCTTGGACTTGGCGAAGCGACCGAAGCCTGTTCAGTCCGTAGCCGACGGGTCCTCAAGGAGCACCGGCAGCAGGCTCGCCATGCGACCTGCTCCCGACGCGACCTCCTGCCGTTGCTCCTCGGACAGGGCCTCGTCGCGAGCGAGGCCGTCGAACACGGCTACAGCGCGTCTGCCCTGGCTCTGCGTCATGAGCGGGAAGAGCTTGGCGTAGTGCAGCCGTAGCTGCTCGGCGGTCTCGAATCCGCCGGAAATCTCCCCGAGGGTTTCGCTGAGGGTCAGGACGTCGTCGATGTCGTTGCTGGCGCAGATCAGCGTCCCTACGGCCTTCGCCACCGACTCTCGCCGCGCCCGTTCCTGGGTCACGTCGCCCAGAACCTGTGACACCCAGTGCGGCAGCGGCGTCGTCGGCTCATTCACCCACCGGTTGATGGTCGTGGGGTCGGCGAAGTGCTCCAACCGTTGCGCGACAAGACTGCGGAGGTGGTGTTCGAAGCTGGCTGCGAAATCGGCAGTGGCGTCGAACTTGTTGTAGCCGCGCTTGAGATCGTCCAGCTTTTGAAAGAACTCGACGAGGCGCCGTCCCCGCGCATCCTCGGCCGCGTCCCCTCGGCGACGGTAGAGCAGCACCTCGGTCGGGTGGACCGCTCGGTCGGAGCCGCGCATGGCGTCGTAATACTCCCACTCGGTTCCAGTTACCTCGTGCAGCCCCAGCTCCTCGGCGTACCGGTCGGGCAGCGGATGGCCGAGGTGGGAGCCGAGGATCACGACGACGAAGTCGCAGTCGCAAGGGCGCGGCAGGTTCTGCGAGATCGCTTCCTGCGGGTCGAGGCGGGCGAGCATCGGCACGGTGCCGCTGGGGCCGCTCCACGAGATCGTTCGTAGCGAGACGCGGTTGCGCAGGAGCGGGTCGTCGTTGAGCTTGGCGACGACGGCGAACACCGCCTTGCGCTGCTCCACCACCTCGGCGGGCGCGGCGATGAAGATGCGGAACTCGATGGTCATGGGCGCTCCAATCGGCTAGAGGACGATGCGAGGGTCGGCGAGTTCGGGTGGGACGGGAGCGACGAGCCCCGCGTCGACAAGGGCCTTCACCCTGGGCAGCTCCTCTAGGGGCCACTTGGTGGCGAACAGGAGGCCGAGGTCGTCAGGGTAGGCCTTGAGGTGCGCCTCAACAATGCGGGAGCCGGTGAAATAGACGTGGTCCTTGACATTCGAGCCCGGCTCATGCGGGTTGGCCATGCCACGCTTGACGCGAACGGCCATGACGACGGCGGTATCGACGTCGAGGTGCTCGACGAGGGCGTCGACGACGTCTACGATGCCGGCCCGCAACGCGACATCGACGGCGATGACCCGGGCGGCATAGACGCGGTCGCGGGCGTTGAAGTTGACGCCGGCCAGGTTTTCGCGGCACACCGCGAAGCCCTCCTCGGTGCGCATGGCGGAGCCGACGGCGTAGCGGGCGACGGGGGTGCGTTGGCCTTCGGCTCGGTGTCGGCGCAGAACGTGGGTGCCGATCTCGTGTACGAGCAGCTGCTGAACGGCGCACGGGGCGAACGTCGCGTCGGCGCGGACCTTGACGCGGTGCTTGCCGCCGAGGACGGACATGTCGGCGGCCATGCCCGCATCGACGACGACCTCCCAGCCCTCGATCTCGAGCCGCTGCAGGCAGGTACGCATCGCGTCGGCGACACCCTCGGCGTCGACCGTCTTTGCCGGCACCGGCTCGGCCGGACGTCGCAGGACCTCCTTCGCGGCGGCGACGTCGTCGGGCCTGATACTGCCGTGCACCTTGGTCGTGTGGCTGGTGATGCGCTCGGCGCTGTGGTCCCGAGCGTGAGACGAGACGTCGTGGGCCTCGGCCAAGATGGTTTGCAGCGCCCACGCCTCCTGCTCGTGGAGATCGGCGGCTTCAAGGGCGGCCTCGCAGGCGGCGATGGCGTCGGGCACCTTGTCGAGGTCGGGGTACTCGTAAGTCCAAGTCGCGCGGGGGCCGCCGACGGCACCCGGCCGCCCGGCGCGAGCGCGCAGCTCGGCGCGGATGGCGGGCAGGTCGACGGGGTTTCCCCAGGCCGTTGGTCTCACGACCTTTCCCAGATATTCGAAGGCCGCCAGCAGATCAGTCATTTCGTCCCTTTCCGGACTCGTGCGTCGTCGATAACGCGGTGGAAAAGCGTGATCCATCGCTGTTTGATCGTCTCGCGCTTCCCAATCCATTGCGTATCCAGGGTCGGCAATGGGGCGTCTACTAGGCCGAGGTCGTGCAGGTGCTCCCAGAGAAAGTCGACGCGCGGCGGCCGGTCGTCGGGGACGCCGTCGGGGTCGTCGAGAATCTGGCGGACGTACGCGTCGTCGCCGGTGGCGAGCAGCCGCAGCCCCGCGACGATCATGCGCGCGTTGCGCTCCCCCTTCAGGAACGCCCCCTCCGGGTCGGTGATGCGCCCCAGCTCGGTCCAGCTTTCGGCGACCTTGTCGTCATCGAAGAGATCCCGCAACCCATGCCACTGCCAATAGTAGCGCTGTCCATCGCGCCGCTCCAGTTGCAGCGACTCGCGGTAGCCGACCTCCAGCGCTTCCACGATCGCGTCCCGCTCTCCCGGGTCCGAGCCGCCCACCCAGGCGCGGGCCTCTGCCAGCAGGGCGATCTGCTGGGAAATGAAATGCTCGGACTGCTTATTTTCCAGCGAGAAGCGGATTCGTTCCTCCATTGCAGGGATCGCGACGTCCGGGAGCCCAAGGTGGTAGAACAGGCGCCCCATCGGAATCCCGGCTTCCGTCCCGAAGGCGAGCCACTCGGTGATGGCATCCTGATAGCGACGGCCCATCAAGCACGTGACGACTATCTGGCTTGCAAACACCTTGGTGCGTGCCTCTCCCCACAGCTGGCGCAGCTGATCGGCAGCCCACCGGTAATCTGCCTCCACGCTGCGAACCACGTACGCGAGCCACAGCCGCGCGGTGCGATTCACCGAGGCGACCATGTCCCGCAACAGGAACTCCCTCAACTCCGCCCCCTTTACCGATGCCCCCTTGGCCAGGATGGTGTTGAGGTAGGCAGTCTGCACCAGCTCGGTTTCGCCCCAGTCGATGGGGCCGAGGAGGCGCGCGGTTCGCAGGCGCGAAGGGCTCTTGCCGAACTGGGCGATCACCCATTCGGGATCCAGACCGGCAGTAACGGCTAGGCGGTAGCCGGCAGCGTGCACGACGATGTGGCGTTCGTGGTCGTGGGCAGCCCATGCGTTGTTCAACTCACGCTCCAGATGGTCGAGGCCTCGCTGGGCGGCAGCGGTACGGTCCGCGTCACTCCAGGCGTGGCGGGCTGAGGTGCCGGCCTGGCTGACGATGCGGCGTACCTCGTCGTGGAGGTGGTACTGGAAGTACTCCTTGTCACGGACCACTTGGACGAGGGGGTTGTCGAGGAAGCGCTGGGCGGTGCCGACGCCGACGCCCGTCATGGCAGCGAGCAGCGGCGCATCGAACTGGGCGACGAGGGCCGCAGCCTGGAGGAGATCAGCCTTGCCCTCGGAGTAGCGTTCGAGCAGCCGACCGACGACGCGGTCGATCTTGCCCGCCAGGTCCTCCTTGACGAGTAGGCAGCCCGGGTTCGCGGCCGCCAGCTCGCCGGCGAGGGTGACGATCGCATCGATGTGGATCGGCCATCGCGCCTCGTTCGCGAGCCTCCGGCACAGCCCGTCGGTGAGCCGCGCGTCGATCGTGCCGAGGTAGGACTGGAGGAGGTCGAGGGCGTCGGCGAAGGAGAGGTCGCCGACGGCGTGCTGGCGCGGCTCGGGATCGCCCGAGGCGGTTCGGGCCAGCGACGGCCAGGTACCGGCGCCGCCGTGAACCAGGCCCTTGAAGCTGGTGGCCCAGTCGACGCGCTCGCGCCCGGTGATCACGAACAGGCAGAACGGCAGGCCCCCAACCACCGCGTTGACCAGCTGTTCCCACTCCGGATGGCGCGCGTCCTCGATGACCTCGAAGGTGTCGATGAAAACGACGGGCAGCGGCCGACCCTTGGGCTCTAACAGCTCCAAGTCAGCAGATAGCAGCCAACCAACCCAGCCGGCCGCCTCGCGCAGCTTGATCGCGTCGGCTTCGCCCGTGGTGATCGCGTTCACGGCCTGGGCCATGCGGCGGCGGGCGTCGTCGCGGGGTGTCCCGTCGGCCTTGAGGAGCTTCAGAAGCCGCTGGTCATAGCGCATCTGGGCATGCTCAGGTGGGACCCATTCGGGGAACACCTCCCCCACGACGGCCTCCGCGATCCGCATGACCTCAGCCGACAGTGCGGCCCCCTCCGGGTGGAACTTGACCGCCATCGCGACGATGCCGGCGTCGAAGCGCGGAGTGCGATAGCCGGCGTCGCCAAGCGCGCGGCGTAGTCGCAGGTAGAACAGGACGGGATTAGTCCGCGCCTCCTCCTCCCGCAGATCCCAGCGGGCGGTGACGATGCCGGGTACCTTCGGCGGCGGCCCCCACTCCGGGCATCCCTCCGGACAGGTCCGACCGCCGCGCGGCCCGGTGTGCGAACACACCCCGCGCCCGGCAAGCCAGTCCTCAAGTTTCTTCGACAGCGCCGACTTTCCCACCCCGGCGAACCCGTAGAACACGAGCACGTTGTTCATGACCCGCCCGTCTATGGCGTCCGCGTCGATCGCAGCGCGCTGCACCTCAAGGCTTAGGCGCAGCGCCTCCGACTCCACCACCCGGTTAGCGAACCGGGCCGCAGCCGACCCGCCGTCGACGCCCACCGGCAACCGATCCGTAACAGCCATCCCAACTCCTAACCTAAGCGACCACCGTCGTAGTTAACTGACGGACAGTGCTCTCGCGGGAGGCAGCTGGCGTCCCGATCTACGCGGCGAGGTCGGCGGTCACAGCTCCCGCAGGATTCGGGCACGGTCACGCAACTCGTCCATCAGCGACGGCAGGCCGGACCTGAGGTCCGCGAACCCGCCCGTCGCAGTCCACCAAGCACGGCTGAAATACGACGCACCGTCGCCCTCCCACACCAGCATCAGGTAGGCGAACGCCTCCTCCAGCTCGAAGAAACCCTCGTCGAGGACGTCACGATGGTGAGCGAGGGCGTCGGCGTACTCGTCGATCGCCTGCGCCAGCAGCTCAGGGTCAGCCATTGAAGTACCTCTCGACGCGACGAATCTTGTCCTCGACCGCGTCCTCCAGCTTCGGCGAACCCACCCGATACCGATCGACGGGAGCCTTCAGCCGCTTCAACCGGCCACCGAACTGCCGCAGAAACTCGTCGTCGCCGAGCTTGACGAGACGATCCTGCGCCGACCCGACGACCCCGGCACTGGCGACCAACAGCTCGTCAAACCTCTGCAGCGCATCCAGGAAGCGCGGCAGCGCAACCCGCAACTCATCCATCGACATATCAACTCCCCTCCAGCGCGACCCGTACCGTCGTAGTTAGCTGACGGACAGCGGGGGCGGTAGAGCCGCCCGTGGCCCAACCGGGCTCATTCCTCTACGGCACCACGCGCAGAGTCAAGCAGGGCGCGCAATTCGCCGCCATCACGCAATCCAGCTTTTTCAAGATACTCGATGCATAACTCGACGTTTGAGGCCAACTTTTGACGGCTCACCTTGTCGCTAACCGCTAACATCCGAGATAGGACTCCCCGGATCGAATCTGCACCTTCTTCCGGTCGCCTCAATGCCGCGAGCGTGGCTGCCACCATCAGGCGCGTCCCTATTCCTGCGCCCTCCTTCTCAAGCAAATCGGCCAGCTCTACGCATCGGCACATCGCTCGCAGCGCCTCCTTCAATCGACCTGTCGACTTGTAAACTCTCCACATCTCCCACCTGGCCACGCCTTCATAGTGGGAGTGCCCCATTGCTAGAGCCAGCCCAAGCGCCGCATCGCCAAACTCTTCCGCCGCCGCCCAATATTCGCCGTCGGCGCACGCCCGAGTGCCCGTGATCAGGACCTCGATCTGGTCTTCCCGATTCTCGGCAACCGCCGCAAACTCAGCGGCTTGCCTCGTGCGCTTGGCCACCGCGTCGAAGTCCCTCTGCTCAATCGCCATCTGCAGGAACACCCGCTCGGCGCGGTAGGAGATCTCGGCGGGTTTCACCCTCATCATCGGCAGCGCCACGACCCGGGTGCACGACTTGGCCAACTCCAGAGCGCGACCCGCATCCTTGCGGGCATCGTGCTTGTCGCCGCGCTGCGCCAGGTGCCCGGCCCGAACCGCATGGACGAAGGCACAAACCCCCGGGTACTTGTCCTCGTCGATCTGCTCCAGGATCTGGTCGCAGTCAGGTATCGGCTGCTCGTCGCTCTCGCCGTCCCAACTGGCCTGGACCTTTAGGAGGCTCGCGAGCACTTCGGCCAGGACCGACCTCGACAGCTCCTCCGAGTTGAAGGGGTCGTCTTGGCCCTTACGGAGGGTCATTAGCGACTTCTCATAGCCGAAGCTCGCCATCTGTATGGCGCGCACCGGGGAAATCCCTTTGAGGCTCGGATCTGTCAGATAGTCCGCGAAGCCCTTCTGATCCTTCAGCCGCGACACATCCCAGCCGCCGGACAGCTCAATGTTGAACAGCATGCACATGGCCGCGTAGGCCGCCCAGTCGCGGCCGTCGGCAACGTAGTGGATGAGGTGCCCGTCGTGGTCCACCCGGACCCCGACCCAGGATGAAACAGGTTGGCCGTTCAGCTTGGACCCGTCGGACGTCAGGAGCTCCACGACTTGCGCGTAGCGTGCTAGGGCTCGCTTCTCGTTGGGATCGGGAGGCAAGACGACTAGGCATTTGCCGAGGACGCGCCACTCTCGCAGACGCTCAAGCTCCCAGCGGAGGCCGTCGGTGGCTCCGGCGATAACGACTATCGCGCGGCACCGCATCGCCGTGCGACGAATGGCGTCCTGCCATTGGTCGTCGGCCCAGTAGGTGCGGGTCGCCCCCAATTCGGGCAGCACCTCGCCCGGCCGACCGATCGCCATGAGGTTCCCAATCGTCCCGCACCCGTAGGCGATGAGTTCTTCGAACCGGACCTTGGCCCATGGCACGGCCGGGGAGAGCAGGGGCGCGACGCCGCTCATGGCGCGGACCGAGATGTCATCGTCCGCGAACGATCGCAGCAGCAGCACCGTCGACTCGTCGGCTTCGAGAGCGAAGGTGGAGCGCGCCCGCTTCCCCGCACGTCGCATGAAGTACTCCACCGGCAGGGAGCTCAGCCGCAGGATGACTACCCCCCAAACCATCGCGATCAAGGGGTCGCGCGAGTAGGTGCCGCCCATCATGGAGGCCCCGGCGAGCATGAGATAGAGGGCCAGGAACACGCCGTGCAGGCGGGTGATGACCGCGACAACCCACCAAGCCAGTTGCCTGCGGGTCCATTTCGGCTGGCGCGTCCGGCCTTCGGTCAACAGGTCTCCCAGCCCCGGAAAGGCTCCCTGCAGGCCCAACACCAGCCCTCCGCACGCCGCCACAACCATCGGAGAGACTCCGAAGTAGACGAGCCCGCCCATCACGATGTACGCGCTGCCATAAATCCCGTACTGCACACACTCGAACAGGTCCGTGGCGATCCGTGTCATGGCGATCGGCCTGACGCCCTCGCCGGACTCGTGGACGCGGCGCATGGTCTCGAACGAGGAGTCCGCACCGAGGGTCCGCCGTACCGCAGCGGCGATCAGGTGCTCGCGGGCGCCGCGATCGGTGAGCAGGCTCGCCAGCCAGTCGGCTGCCAGCAGCGCGCCCAGAACAATCCATCCCAGCATGCATTTTCCTCCGTCGTCTCACCAGCTTCGCTACGTCTTGACGGACGGGCGCCCCGTCTCGTCGCGACGGATACCTCACGCTTACGTGTCGTCCTCCGCTGGCCCACCTACAGACGGGCAGCGCAGGGCAGCTGTCGGTCGGCCCCGCGCCCGCTACGCCTCCCCGGCCGGGCATTCCCCGAACCGGTGGCAGGTGCGATTCCCGGGGCACCAAGTGAGCCCGCTGCTGGTGCGTGCCATCTACTTCGGTGTCGGCTACAACGCATCGGTGATGGCGACGCGTGGGGCCTGGTTCGCTAGTGGGCGACCTATTCAGAAGCTCGGTCAATTCCATTCCGACAAGGGGCGATGCTCATTTCACGTCCGAGCGTGAAAGAGGCATTCGGTTATTCGTGTTGTGGGTGGTTGTGGGTGAAGTGGATGTCTTTGGTGTGGGGGTGTTGGCTGGTGGGTCTGTGGTAGGCGCCTGCCGTGATGGGTTGCTGGGTGGTGGTGGCTTGGGCGGTGGCGTCGGGATAAGCGCCGATGCGCCAGCCGTTG
>CAMCJC010000095.1 GCA_945875065.1 uncultured Propionibacteriaceae bacterium
CCGGGTCAGCACCTTGCGCGCGTTCTTCGGGGCGTAGGCCAGCAGCGCCGGGATCGTTTGGGCGCGTAGCTCCTTAGTCTTGGTCATGCCGCCGAAATAGGCGACGGCTACTAGCCCCCAGATCACCCACAGGGCCGTGCAGGCGAAGCCGGACTGGGAAACAAACGTGGATGTCGCTACCCACATCACCACCAGGCCACCGCCGCCGAAGAACAGCAGCTGTTTGATCGGCGAGGGGCGTGCAGTCCAGCCGCCTTGGCTGAGGGCGATCTCATGGTCAAGGAAGCTCCGGTTCAGTGCAGCCGGAACCTTGTAACCCATCTTTGCCATCTATATCTCCTTGACGAATCGAAACTGCCTCGGGGCTAGTTGACCTTGACGCTGGTCGTACAGTCGGACAGCGCCTGCGTGAAAGCTCCGTCGTTCCATTTGGCCTTGTCATCCTCGTCTGGCAGATGATCTGCGATGGTGCCGCTGCCGATGGGCGGGCCGCCGGCGATGAAGTGCAACGTCTCCTGGCTGAAGCCTGCGTTGAAGATCGTCTCGGCCAGGCACGGGGTGGCCAGCTCGTAGATCTGCTTCTGCTTATCGTCGAGGGCATAGGACTGGAACAGCGACTTCACGCCGCTGGTCAGTTGACCTACCGAATCGATCTTGAACTGGGTGCTCACGGCGACGGCGGGGGATAGGTTCGCAGACGGTTCCGGCGGTCGGGTGACGGCCGGCGGGGAGGGGTAGGCCTGCGCGCTGGCCGACCCCGTCGGCAACACCGTCGGGTTGGCGCACGCGTCGAACTCGGTGCGCAGCTGCGGGGACAGCAGTAGCTCCGCGTCCTGGGGATGTTTCTCCGCGACCTTCTTGCTGACCTCACCCAGGCTGTTGCTGTTCGCCTCGACGATCACACGCTGGGCGTCGTCAGACAGCCCAGCAGCCTGCACCGCCTTTACCAGGCAGCTGCCGCCATCGGCGCTGTGAAGGTCCGCGCCCTGAAAGACCACTCGATCCAGGGACTGTCCCAGGGCCTTGGCATCGACCGGTGTCGGAGTCGCGCTGACGCTTGGGCTTGGCGTCGAATCCGATCCTCCGGAGCATCCCGCGAGCAGCCCAACGCATGCGGCTACGGCGAGCGTCGCGGTGGCGAGTCGAATCCTCATGGTGATCCCATCCAATCGATACAAAGATCAGTCCTCTGGTCTTCGAGTCTATCCTATCGATAGGTGGATGAAAGGTGTCAATAGGGCTTCACCGCTGGTCGAGACAAGAGATCGCCCCCAGCCGAGGGCTGGGGGCGATCGTGCTAGTCGCCGAGTTGGCGGTCCGAGCTTGGCGTCTGCGGGAAGCGCCAAGCCCTAGGTCGTTGTGACAGCGGCGGTTTCGGAGTAGGGGCAGTTTGCGGCTGTTCGACGGCGGGCTTCTCGAGTTCGGTGGGCAGCGATCGGCCCTCGCTCGGATCAGGCGACGGCTCCTGGGCAGGCAGTCGTCGCGGCGAGGATGGCTGGGGGCCGGGAGGTTCTTGGCGTTCCGAGGGGCCGGCGTTCTTCGCGAGCATTCCCGGCCCAGCGGGCGCTGGCACCCTCCTGGCACATCTCTTCAGGCGTGTCGACGGCGACGCTGGTGATGGGGTCGTAGCCAGGGTCAGACGATATCTTCGCGCCTCGGCAGGCTTGCGGTCGCGGCCTTGAGTTCGGTGAACTCCTCGTCCGTGAGGAACCTCTCGAAGTGGAGGTCTCGCACTTCGTCCCAGGAGCCGGCATCCCAGGCGTCGTATACGAGCCGCCCGAAGGTGTATGGCCACGCGCGGAGTCGTTCCATCATCTCTTCGGTGCTGATCTGGCCAGCGGCGCGCCGGTAGCCGAACTCCGCGGGGGTCACGGGGCGAATCTTGATGCCCTGGCGGACCTCGCGGTGAAGTCCTTCGACTCGGGCGGCCCTAAGTCCGGTGCGGTGCGCGACGGTGGCGATGTCGATACCCTCGGCCAGCAGTCGAGCAGCCTCACGATCGTCGTCGATCCGCTGGAGGCGGATTGCGGCCTGTTCCACCACGAACTCCCCGGCGGCGTCAACGCCTTGCCAGCACGGAGTCTGGTCGGGGCTTTCGTGTGCCATCTTGCTCTCCTTGTCCTTGAGCGCTGTGAGCCCGAGTCTCTCGGCTGAGAGCTAGCTCACGGCGTGCGCCTCGTGGTACGCGGCAGTCACGCGCTTGGGGATGCGGCCAAACTCCGAGACCTCGTAGCCGTTCGCCTGGGCCCACTCGCGAACCTTGATGCGCTCGTCTGGGGTGGTCTCCGGCCACTCGTGCTTTGGTGGGGTAACGACGCGCTGCGCCTTGCGCCCCTTCGCGACATAGGTCGCGAGAGCCTGCTCCAGGTCGGCTTGCTCCTCGCTGGTCAGGTCAATCTCGTACCAAGTGTCGCCGATGGCGAAAGAGACGGTAGCGGCGTCGGGCTTCCCGCTGATGTCTGACTCGGTGATCGTTCGAATGGCCATGCCTATGACGATACCCCATGAGTCGTAAAGTCCCAAGTGAAACCATAAATGTTCGATCGAACTGATAGCCTAGTTGACTGATCGATCGCCTCGCATGGGGAGTCGCCAGCGCTCTGCGTGCCCCGAGGTTCCTTACCCAGGAGGAAAGGCCATGGCTGCCAAGACAACCTCAAGCCGATTCCTTGGGGCTCTCTGGTGCTTGCTCGTGCCGACACTCGTCGTCGCCGCGTACCTGGGGGTGGCGCTGATTGCGGTTGGCCAGGTCCGTTCGGCTATCGGGGGCACCCTGACGGCAAACGTCGTGGCCGCACTCTTGGTGCTTGCCGCGCGTCTCTTGCGGCCCCGCTGGTTCGCGTATCCGAGGCCTGGGGCCAGGGGGCCATGGGGCGTGTGTGCCAGCGGCTTGCTCGCGCTGGCATTTGTGGCTGGGGCTGCGACATCGTATTGGTTGCTGTCTCTCGGTGGCCAAGAGGCCTTCGAGCGAACCGTGGCGGCTCGCGAGGCGGCCGGCGTCGTGTTGACGCTGGTGCTGGCCTTGGTCGTCGCTCCGATTGCCGAGGAGGCGTTGTTTCGGGGGGTGGTGTATCCACTGCTGAGGCGACGCGTCGGGGTCGCCGTGTCGGCCCTCGTCAGCTCGGTGGCATTTGCTGTGCTGCATGGTAATCCGGTGCAGTTCGTCCTGGCGCTGCCGTTGGGGATCGTTCTGGCGCTTATGTACGAGCGCGGGCGGAAGCTGTGGCCATGCATCGTTGGGCATGCGGCCGTCAACTTGGTCTCAATGTTCGCCTCTGGTGTGATCGCGGCCCTGACCTCCCCGGTGGTGGTCGCGGCCCTGTTGGGGGCCTTCGGGCTGGCACTGTGGCGGTGGAGCCCTGTCCTGGCTGCTCGGCCTGGAGGTACTGCCGCGCCGTCGGTCGATGGGTGAGGCGTTGCCGGGCGGCTTGGATTCGTGCGGATCTGTCGTCCGTTAGTACTTTTACGAGTGCAATTGTCCTTTTGGGGTAGCGCGAGTGGGTCTGGCGTGTGGTAGACAAGTCCTTGTGTTTGCAAGTGCATACAGCCTGGCGATGGAGGTCGCTCAGGACGAGACGTATCCTGCGAAAAGGAGCTTAGCGATGACACGACAGTCGGCAATCGAGGCCCATGCTGACGGGTTCGACCGGGCGCGAGCCATCATCCGCGGCCATGAGTTGCGGGCGTGCGCCCGCGAGCGCCTCGACGCCACGGACTTCGTCGCTGACCCGCAGGTATGCGCAGTGCATGTAGATAATGTCAGCCGTAGTGATCGTGCTTATCTGACTGCTTTCGACGCCTATGGCGAGGCCTGTGGCCACGAGACGCTATACGTCGATGACTTCAACCAGCGGATCGATCTGACGCCCGAGTTTGATCATGATTGGACCGCGATGACGGTGCTCTCCGGTTCCGAACTAGCCCGAATCGTGGCCAGCGAGGTTGGTTGGGTGATTGATATGGGCGCGCTGCGGGCGTTCGACCTTGAGCGCGACCGAGCTGCAACCGAGCGAGCGGCCTTCCTGGCTCTGCTGGGCAACATGATGGGCTCTGGCCAAGCCCGCGGCTTCCTCGTTGAAGGAATCAAACTCGATGATTCCCAGACCGGTTTCCGACACGGTACCGAGGCCGCCTGAGATCAGCGCCGGTAGGGCGGAGCTAGGGCCTGGAATCAGACAAAGCTGTGGGGTCGGACGGTAAGTCCGGCCCCACAGCTGTCTTGGGCGGATGTCACTGTGCTGGTACAAGGATCAGTGTGGCACCGTCAAAGATCATGTTCGGGTCCTTGATGTGGTTGAGTTCGACGAGGACGTCGAGCGGGACGCCTGTCTCGGCTGAGATCTTCGCTAGGGTATCTCCCTTTTGGATGATGCGCGTTGTGGCAGGGGCTGTGGTGGGGGTTGAAGATGAGGCGGCAGGACTCGGCGTCTCTGTGGTCGGGCTTGGGGCCGGTGTTGGTGTGGAGTAGGCGTCGGGAACGCCGTCGCCGTCTGAATCCTCCAGTGTGACGGTGCCGGCTGCCTGTGACGTGCTGGAGCTGGGCTTAGGGGAGGGTGCGCTGACGGGGGGCTCAGCTGCGGCGTGGCCGGCGTCGGCGAGGTGAGTTAGGCCCCAACCGGCGGCTAAGACAGCGCCGCCAACCATCACGCAGGCGGCGACCACCGGGCCGGTGGTGAGCCCCATGACGCTGACCTTCTTGCCGCCAGTCAACGCTCTTCGGGCGGGGGAGGCAGTGTTCTCTCCAGCTGGGCTGGCTTTCTTGGGCATCCGGCACGCTCCGCTCTCAATCCTGGGTCATCTATCGCTACGCTGTCGCAACAACTCCTATTATAGCCATAGATTGAAGGTTATTGCTAGGATAGATGTATCGATAGCTTAAGTCTGGTGGTGCTGTGTCTCGCCGCCAGCTGGGAGTCAAGGGAGCGAGATCGTGGCAGGAATCGTCAGGAAAAGCCTCGGGCTGATCCTCATCGGAGGAGTCGGGGTCGGGGGCGTTGCGGGCTGGGCCACGGGCCTGTATGGGCGAATCGCGGCCGCCGTTCGTCAGCTCTGGGCCGGTATCCAGGATTGGCTCAGCCAGCCGTTGACACTTGACCGGGCCCTGGTGGGACTCGGGGGCCTAGCGGCCCCCGTAATCCTCTTGGTTGTCCTCATGGCTTTGGCAGACAGTTGACGTCTCGCGCGGCATCGCCCGAGCGAGACGTCAACTGCTCAGTCTATGGTCGATATCTTGTGGACCAAGGCTCAGCCCAGCCGGCCCCTACGGGCACGAACCGCCGTTCTGGGTGAACGGGGCGGTTGGCGGCTAGGGGGGTTGCAAGGCGGGTTCACCTAGCCCGGCGATTCGTGCACACAGGAGTGGGGTGGTCGGGCGCACCCCTGTGTGCCACAACCCTACGGGTGCTACACCTTCGCTGGACGGTTCGAGAGAGCTAATGGTTGATAAGAATCGCCGGGCCCCACCGCTCATCGGGTGGGCCGTTAACACTCACTTCAGTCAGAGCTGCTGTTGGTTGTCGGGGGTCGGGTCTTGGAAGCGCGGGGCGTACCGGCGGGATAGAGGGGGCTGTTTCTTCTCTGGGGTAGATTTTGGCGGCTCGACGGTGCTGGTTGGGTCTGCGGTCTTCGGTAGGGAATCTGATTCGCGGGGTAGTTCACCGGGGGAGTGGCCTGACTTGGTTGGGAGGGTGCGCTGGGGTCGTGCAGTCTGTGGGCCCGGGCTTGTAGGGAGCTGCTTGGTTTTCGCGGGGCTGGCTGGTGGGGTGAGGTCGTGGGTGGTGCCTTGTTTGGTGGTGAGCTGGACGCGGGGGGCTTGTCCGGGTTCGCGGTGGACGATGAGGAGGTTGTTGTTGAAGCGAGGGTGTTCGGAGGCGAGTTGGTGAGTGATGCGGGCGTTGGTGATACAGCGCGAGGATTGGCTGCCGGGCGGGAAGAGAGAGGAGATGGCTTCGGGCGGTGTGTAGCGGGCGTCTGGTCGTCCTGCGGCGCGGGCGTCGGCCCAGCGTTCGAAGGCACCTTGTTGGCAGAGGACTTCGGGGGTGTCTACGGCGACGATCGCGATGGAGTTGTATTTAGCGGCCTGTAATTCGGCTACGAGTTTGGGCCCCTGGCCCTGGGTACGGGAATCCAGCCACTGGAGAGTGCCCTCAATCTTGACGTCGTAGTGCTCTGCGAGGAGAGCTTGGCGGGTTTCCTCGGCGGTCTCGGTAGATAGCTGGTGGACGAGGGTGGAGAGCTCGCCGGGCATGACGGGCTTGCCGTCTTCGAGTGGGTGGGGGGCGATAGTGTTGGTCACTTGTTGCCAGTGGTCTCGGGCTTGGGCGAGCAGATCGGGGTCGATGTCGAGGTCGGGATTGGGGATGCCGAGGAGGATGGGCTTGATGTCATCGGCGTCGATGGTTATGAAGCCGTCTCCTTCGACCCCCAGGGTGTCGGCTCGGGAGTGGCCGAGGGCCTCGCGCGCGGTGGCTACGGCGCGGCTCTTGCCGGCTCCGGGCGGACCGGCCATGATGACCGCCCGCCCGCCTTTGGCGGCGGTGGCTGCGGCCTTGTCCTGGTACGCCTGCACGATCGCCTTCCTCAGGTCATGCCAGGTGCCGCTTGTGGGGTCAGGAGGCAGGGAATGGGTGGGTTTGGCGTTGTCGATGATGGTTTGGAGTTGTTGGGCGACGCGGTGCATTTGGGTGGGGTCGTAGGTGGGTTTAGACATCGTCCACGTCCTCGGGGCGGGGCATGGGGTCGGTGATGGCTCGGAGTTCGGCATACTCGGCATCGGTGATGAAGTCTCCGATGTGCATGCTGATGATGTCGTCCCAGGAGCCGCGGTCGTAGCCGTCGTAGCCCATGACTCGTCCGAAGGTGTAGGGCCAGGTGCGGAGTTGTTGCATCATTTCTTCGGTGCTGATTTGGCCGGTGGCGCGGCGGTAGCCGATTTCTTTGGGTGTGACGGGGCGGATCTCCTTGCCTTCTTCGAGTTCGTGTTGCACGCTTAGGGCCTCGATGAGTTTTTCTCCGGTGCGTTCGGCGACGGTTTGAGGGTCGAGTCCTTCGCGTAGCAGTCGGGCGATCTCTCGGTCGGAGTCGATCATGTGAAGCTGTCGGTTGGCTGTATCTAGCTGTTCTTGGGTGAAGGTGGGGTCGGGGTGGTTAGAGGTTGGGTTGTCAGTCATCGGAGTCTCCCTTGGTGGCTAGTTGGTTTCGGGTTCGATGATATCCCCGTCCCTGGGGTTGGTTTGGGGTTGTTGGGCGACGCGGTGCGTTTGAGTGGGGGCGTAGGTGGGTTTAGACATCGTCCACGTCCTCGGGGCGGGGCATGGGGTCGGTGATGGCTCGGAGTTCGGCGTACTCGGCATCGGTCAGGAAGCCGGAGCGGTGGAGGTAATCGACATCCTCCCAAGCGCCCCGATGGCAACCTAGGACTTCCTGCGAATTGTAAGGCCAGGCGCGGAGGCGCAGCATCATCTCCGCGGTGCTGATCTGACCCACCGCGCGACGGTACCCAAGCTCCTCCGGGGTGAGCGGCCGCGTCTCTCGGCCTTCGTCAAGGATGTGCTGGACGCTCCGGACATCGAGCAACGGCTTACCGGTGCGTTGCGCAACCGTCTCAGGATCGAGCCCGGCGCGAAGAAACCGCGCGGTTTCCAGGTCGGAGTCGATTAGACGGAGCTGCTCTCTCGCCTGCCTCAGCTGCGGTTCGCCAAGAACATCTTCGATGCTTACTCGAGGACGGTCAGCTGATGCAGTGACGTCGGTCATGAGAATCCTTCCGTCGTACGGAGTGGGAGACGATAGCCCAATTCGTATATCGATATGTCTATTGTCTCATGCGGTTGCGCCACTCTGCGCATGAGAAACAATGTTTAAGGCGCAGGAGTCTTGGGTCTCAGTCTGTGTCGAGAAGCGGGCGAGGTTATCGTCATCTAGGCGTCGGTTTATGCTGCGTGAGGCTGAGAACTTCAACACGTAATAGTCGTCTACGGCACTCTGTCCGAAGCGGACTTTGTGGCCCTTGTGTTCCTGGCGGTAAAACCGACCGAATCCCGTGAGCACTACAGTTTCGCCGCCGCCGACCGCGTCGGTTAACTCACTGAAGAGAGCCTGATAGACGTCTGCGGCCGTTCGGATCGAGACCCCACAGCGAGCCGCGACTCGTGCAATGAACTGGCGCTTGCTAACCCTGCTTCCCGCTGACTCCATCGAAACCACTCCTCTACGCCACAGATGACATCTCGCGGGCCATCGCGCGATCGAACTCGCCTCCAGCCAGCTGGGACCAATTCGGCAACGACGCCAGGAACGTGTAGAACGCTGCGTGAATTTGCACGCTCGTCAGCGACGCTACGTCGTCGGCCGTGAGGTCCTCTTCGGAATAGACGGCGGCATCGCGGTCGCTGATCCGGCTGTTGAGGCGACGCGCGGCGTCGTGATGCCCGCCCTCGGCGCTGATGTAAACCCGGGTGCCGTCGGCGCTGCGGAGT
>CAMCJC010000096.1 GCA_945875065.1 uncultured Propionibacteriaceae bacterium
CTGGACTAGTCGTCCTGCTTGAGGACGCCACTCTCGACAACTTGGTCGGAACCGTCGAGGTCCTCGTGCAGGAGGGCATCGCCAACGTGTCACTGCCTGCTAAGCTCGCGGACTTCGAGGCGGTGGTAGCGATGTACGGTGCCCGGACCCGCATCGGGGCCCATGGCCCCCTCAATGATGTGTTGGGACGCATCGACGCTGGTGCCGCCTTCCTGCTGCCCGACGACCTCGACGAGGCGGCCGCGCTCACTGCCCGCGACCGGGGCGTGGCTTGCTATGCGATGGCGATGACCCCGACAGAGATCCGGCAGGCCCTCACCCTGCCCGTCGACGGCGTCCAGCTCTACCCCGCAGATGTCGTCGGCAACCTGATGGTGGAGCACCTCCGGGCGATCGGGCTGATCGAGCATGTTCTCCCACGGGGCGGCGTCGTCGCCTACGGGGCGAAGCTATGGTTCAAGGCTGGTGCCCCAGCCGTGTGCGCCGACCAGGTGCTGCTGGGCGATGCCCTAACCGGCGGAGATCTCGGGGCGTTACGCGAACGCTGCCGCTCGTTTCTTCCCTAGGGCAGCTCGTTGTCCTAGTTAGAAGGCGGCGCGACGAGGCAGGGCGTCGTCGCGGACTTCGGTGGAGTCGGCCATCGACTCGATGGGGGCCGCTGCGCGTGGCGCCCGGGCCGGCCGTTCACGGAACCACTCGCCGGGCATCGACGACGCCGACGCAGGCGGCGCGAACTCCGCAGCACCCTCCATGTCGTCGGGCACCGGGGCGGCAAAGAACTGGTCACCGGTGGAGATGTCCTCCCAGTTGACCGGCTCTCGCTTGATCTCGACCTCGTCGGCCTCTCCGATCAGCCCGACGACCTCCTCGTCGACCGCCACCGGCTTGCGCCTAGGCCGCAGCGCCGCAACCAATAACGCGATCCCGACGCCACTGGCCAGCACGACACCGCCGATGATGAACAGGTTGGTCGTAGACAAGCCACCGCGCGGCGCGGCGGCCGTGGGCGCGGCGCTGGCGGTCGCCGTGGGTGCGGCGCTGGCGGAAGCCGTCGCGCTCGCCGTGGGGCTCGCGGTGGCGGACTCGGTGGGCGTGGCCGAGGCGGCGGCCCCCGGCAGCTCGACGGTCAGGGCTTGCGTCGCGCTAGAAGCCATCAGCTCCCCGCCACCCGCGAACGTAGCGACGACCGGGGCATCGCCCGGCTTGATCGCCTTGTCGATGTCCAAGAAGGCCTCGAACTTGCCAGAGGTATCGGTGGCGGTGGCACCCGAAGGCACATCGGCACCCCCGACGGTGAAGGTGATAGCGGCCCCCGAAATGGGGTTCCCCTCCACCGTCGCCAACGACCCGGAGACCTGCAGGACGTCGCCGGGGGTGGTGGTGCCGCTGGCGAGGGATAGCTCTAACTTGGTGCCGCGAGTCCCGGCAGGGCTCTGGGCCGGCGCCGTTCCCGACGACGCTCCCCCCGCCGTGTAGTCGACGGCCTGCAGATGGGTGGTCGCCTTATAAGACCCGCTTCCAGCGAACGAGAAGATGATCTGGCGAGTCCCAGATAGTTTGGCGGCGGGCACCGTGAACTGCATGGACAGCGAACCGTCCGCAGCCGTATTGGCGTACCCCAAGGTCTCGCCGTCCAGCGACGCGATGATCGTTGCGTTCGCGACAGGCTGCCCGGAGGCATCCTTGAGCGTGCCAGTGGCGACGATCTTGCCGTCGGTAAAGGCTTGCGGCGTCACGGTCAGCGTGGTCTCGACCCCATCGGCACGGGCCACGGCGGGCTGCACCAGGGCCACCAGGAGGGCAAGGATCAGCGCCACCGCAACGCGGCCAGTTCGCCGAATCACTGCTTTCATCCGGTATTCCTTAAGGGACGGGGACCCAAGAAGCTTACCCGTTGCCGCCTGAGTGTGTCACCCAAAGGGCCACGATGCTGCGCGCTACACTCAACCGATTCTTTCCGCAAGGATGGACACGCCCACTATCGCAGGCCGACGACCGCAAAGATGACAGCTTGGACTTGTCCCTGACCCTAGTGTCACCTATCCTGAGAGACGCTCAGGTAATTCTCAAGAAACGGGGTATGGGCATGGTTGAGGCTCGAAGGGCCGCCGCACCGGACGACGAGATCCTTGTTGCAGCCCCCGCGGATGCCGATTCCGCCGTCGCAAAACGAGGCGTCGTTGCCAACACGGGATTCGTGGGCAGCAAGGTCCTCAAGCGACTCATCGCCCCGCTGGCCCTGGCTGGCATCGTCGTCGGTGGAGCTGTGACGCTCAACCGCACCGGACAGTCGACGGCCGTCGCGGACCCGGTTGCCGAGTCAACTGACCTCGGCGTCAGCCGAAACATGCTCCGGCAGCAGCTTTCCTCCCCGTCGGCTAGCGCGTCCGCGAGCAGCGAGGCCCCTTCCGTCGCTCCTTCCCCCACCGAGACCGCCTCCCCTTCCCCCACCCCCACCGAGACGGAGACCGCAGCGTCGGAGACCACGGCCTCGGCCACCCCATCGGCCAAGACGACTGCCACCAAGTCCGCTTCGCCCTCGCCGTCATCAGCCTCGGTGCCCCCGCTCGGCAGTACTGCCGGAACCAAGTACGCGACCCAGGCGTTGAATGTTCGTAGCGGCCCCGGCACCGACTTCGACCTCCGCGTCACCCTCAAGCCCGGCGCGGAGGTCACTGTCACCGACGTTACGCAAGGCGGATGGCAGCAGATCGTCTACAAGGACAAAGCCGGGTGGGTGAAGTCGTCGTACCTGACCGACTCGAAGCCGCAGGCCTCCGAGACGCCGACACCTTCCCCGACTACCGGAGCCTCATGCGAGTCCTCGTCGGCCAAGAGCATTGAGTCCGGCCTGACCTCGAAGACGGTCAGCGTGCTCCGCAAGGTCTGCGCTACCTTCCCCAACGTCAAGTCCTACGGCGGCTACCGCAACGACAGCGGCTACCACGGCCAGGGTCGCGCGATCGACATCATGATCTCCGGCGAGGATGGCTGGGTAATCGCGAAGTGGGCACGCGCGAACGCCAAGGAACTCGGAGTCATCGAGGTCATCTACTCGCAGAAGATCTGGACGACTCAGCGGTCCTCGGATGGCTGGCGCAGTATGTCCGATCGCGGCTCCGCGACCGCCAACCACTACGACCACGTTCACCTCTCCATCGGGGGCTGAGACCGCGTTAGGCTTGGCGCATGATCAAGCCCGTTGACGCCACCACCACCGCCGCCTGGGAAGAACTCGACGATCTAGCCGACAACGCCGAACTGGAGTTGCGCGCCGCGTTCGCGTCCGATCCCCAGCGCGCCGAGCGTTACACGCGCAGCGTCGGCGACCTCACCGTCGACCTGTCCAAGAACCTCATCGACGATGACGTGCTAGCCGCGCTGCTACGCCTGGCCGAGCAGACCGATGTCGCCGGGCGGCGCGACGCGATGTTCGCAGGCGAGCACATCAACGTCACGGAGGACCGCGCGGTACTTCACACCGCCCTGCGGCTGCCGCGGGAAGCCAACCTAGTCGTCGACGGCCAGGACGTCGTCGCGGATGTCCACGAGGTCCTGGACAAGATGTTCAACTTCGCCGACAAGGTGCGTTCGGGCGAGTGGGTGAGCTCGACAGGCAAGCGCATCTCCACGGTCGTCAACATCGGCATCGGCGGCTCCGACCTCGGGCCAGTCATGGTCTACGAGGCGCTGCTGCCGTACAAGCAGGCGGGCCTGGAATGCCGGTTCATCTCCAACATCGACCCGACCGACGCCTACGTAAAGACCGCCGATCTTGACCCCGAGACGACGCTGTTCATCGTCGCGTCGAAGACGTTCACCACCCTCGAGACGCTGACCAACGCCCGCATGGCCCGCACTTGGCTGCTCGACGCGTTGGTCGCCAAGGGTGCGATCGAAGACACCGACAAGGCCCGGCGCGCCGCGATCGCCAAGCACTTCGTTGCGGTCTCGACCGCCTTGGACAAGGTCGCGGAGTTCGGCATCGACCCGGTCAACGCGTTCGGGTTCTGGAACTGGGTGGGCGGCCGCTATTCCGTCGATTCGGCCGTCGGCCTGCCCATCGCGATCGCAATCGGCCCGGATGGTTTCCGCGACCTGCTGGCAGGTTTCCACGCCGTTGACGAGCACTTCCGCACCGCCGCACCCGACCAGAACGTGCCGCTGCTGATGGGCCTGCTGAACGTCTGGTACGTCAACTTTCTTGGGGCGACATCGCACGCGGTCCTGCCGTACGCGCAGTATCTGCACCGCTTCGCCGCTTACCTACAGCAGTTGACGATGGAGTCGAACGGCAAGTCGGTGCGCTGGGACGGTACGCCGGTTACGTGCGAGACCGGTGAGGTCTTCTGGGGCGAGCCCGGCACCAACGGCCAGCACGCGTTCTACCAGCTGATCCACCAGGGAACGCAACTGATACCAGCCGACTTCATCGCCGTCGCCAACCCCGCCCACCCCATCCAGGACGGGGAGACGGACGTCCACGGCATGTTCCTAGCGAACTTCTTCGCCCAGACGGCCGCGCTGGCCTTCGGGAAGACCGAGGAGGAGGTCCGCGCAGAAGGCACCGCCGAGGCGATCGTGTCGGCCCGCGTGTTCTCGGGTAACCGACCCACGACGTCGATCCTCGCGCCGGCGCTGACGCCGTCGGTCGTCGGGCAGCTGATCGCGCTCTACGAGCACATCACGTTCGTCCAGGGCATCGTCTGGGGCATCGACAGCTTCGACCAGTGGGGCGTCGAGCTCGGCAAGAAGCTGGCCTTGGAGATCGCGCCGGCCATCTTCGGCGATGACGACGCCCTGGCCCGCCAGGACTCCTCTACACAGGCCCTGATCCGCAAGTACCGGGAGCTCCGACGCTGACTACGTCGCAGGAGGCTCCGCGACCACGCCGCCGATTGGTGCGCGTGGTCGCGGCCGCGCTCGCCGTGCCCCTCGTCCCGGTCCTGGCGAGTCTGATCCACGTCCACGTCGTAGCGTCCGGACGCGTCTTCGACGTCGAAACCGCTCCCGCGGGCGACGTCCTGCTGGTGCTGGGCGCGAAGGCGCACCCGGGGAGGCCGTCAGGGTTCCTGCGCGCCCGCCTGGACCGCACCGTCGAGCTGTACCGGGCGGGGAAGGGCAAGGCCGTGCTCGTCTCTGGGGCGAACACCAAGGCCAGCAACTACGAGACCGAGGTGATGCGGGACTACCTCGTCGAGCACGGGGTGCCCGCTAACAAGGTCGTGCAGGATGTCGCGGGCTTCGACACGTTCGACTCGTGTGCCCGCGCCCGTGACGTGTTCGGCCTGAGGCGGGTCACGATCGTCTCCCAGGCCTATCACCTGCCCCGGGCCCTCGCGACGTGCCGGGCCCTCGGTATCGAAGCTGCGGGCGTCGGGGATCGCACGGCGGCGGTGAACTGGCCTTGGCTGTACTGGCGCGGCGAACTCCGGGAGGTCCTCGCAAACGTCAAGATGGAGCTCGACCTGCTGCGCGGCGCCAAGGCGACGTTCTCGGAGCCGACCGACGCGGTGCAGGTTGCGCTGACGGCCGATTAGGAAGACGGGAAATAAAATTCCCGCCGTGATCGGCGGGAATCTGTGGCCAGGGCCGGGGTCGAACCGGCGACCTTTCACTTTTCAGGCGAACGCTACTACCAACTGAGCTACCTGGCCTCTAGAGGGACTTAATCCTTCTAGCGACCCCGACGGGACTCGAACCCGCGACCTCCGCCGTGACAGGGCGGCGCGCTAACCAACTGCGCCACGGGGCCAATTTCTTGGCCTGCCGGCCTGACGGCCAGCTCGGGTAACTTTAGCGGTACCGAACCGATTTGGGAAATCGGCTTCGGCCCTGCTTCCAGAACCCATGCGTATGGCCCCGAAGGGCCAATATCGCATCCCCAACGGGATTCGAACCCGTGCTGCCGCCGTGAAAGGGCGGAGTCCTAGGCCGCTAGACGATGGGGACTAGCGCGATAAGCATAGACGGGCAACGCCGCCCCGGCAATTCGGCCTAGTGTGGGACCATGATCGAACCCGTAACCCTCACCGGCCGACACGTCACGCTCGCACCCCTCGATCGTTCCCACCTGCCTGGACTCCAGGAGGCCGTGCGCGACGGCGCGGTGTGGCGCCTCTGGTTCAACGGCCACGTCCCCAAGCCGGAGGCCATGGCAGAAGACATCGAGACTCGCCTGAGCATCCCGACGATGGTGCCGTTCACCGTGCTGGCGGAAGGCACCATCGTCGGGATGACGTCGTACATGAACATCGACGCCCCGAACCTCGTGCTAGAAATCGGGTCGACATGGCTCGCACAGAGCGTCCAGGGCACCAAGGTGAACCCGGAGATGAAGCTCCTGCTCCTAACCCACGCATTCGATGTCCTCGGCTACCGCCGCGTTGAGCTGCGCACCCATTCGATGAACCACCGCTCCCGCGCCGCGATTGAGCGCCTCGGCGCGACCCTGGAGGGCATCCTGAGGCAGCACCGCATCCTCCCCAACGGGACTGTCCGGGACTCCTGCGTCTACTCGATCCTCAGCTACGAGTGGCCGACGGTCAGAGCCGGCCTGGAGTTCCGGCTGGGCGGCGGATTAACCGTCGCGGCCGAAACGGGCGGTACCGTGGGGGTATGAGCCGGACTCCCATGTGCCCCCTACGCCCGGAGGATCCGTGCGGACTGTGTGTCCCGGGCGCTGACGGCCCCCACAACTGTCAGACCGTCAAGCTGGTGATGGAGGACCCGGAGCTGCGTGAGCAGTGGCTCGCGAACCGGGCCGAGCAGGCCGCCCGGAAACGGGACAGCGCGTCACACACGGCCCCGTAAGGCCACCTGCGGTCGCGCGTGTGACGCGCTGCACGAATTATCGATAAACAGCTCAGGCATAGGTCGCCAGCCAGCGGCCGACCTCGGCTAGGTAGTCCGCCTGGGGCTTAGACTCGGAGAGCATGAGGTCGTGCTTGCCGCCGTCTATGCGTACGAGCGTGACGTGACGGCCGAGCATCGGAGCCCGCGGAGCCAGTGCGGCGACGTCGAGGACGAGGTCCGCTCGGAACATGTCTTCGCTCCAGGTCTTGGAGAAATCGGAGCGGGCACTGATCAGCATCAGCACCGGGACGCGGATGTCGAGGCCCGCGGCGACGCGCGCCTGCCCCCGCATGACGGCTAGGCCCCAGCCGACGCGCGGCAGAAACGCGGGGTCGCCCTTGAGGTTGTGGTTGAACGCCCATGCGCCGTCCTCGTCGGCGTGGATGGTGCGCAGGTAGAAGCCGGGGTCGGGCAGGGCGACGGTGCGCGTCGGAGACAGCGTCCCCACAGCTCCGAACGCGGCCGAGAGCATCGGCCGCCACATGCCATTCGACGACAGCTCCAACCACGGCGAGTTAAGCACGAGCGCACTTACCGCATCAGGGTGTTCCGCCACGTACAGCGATCCGATCAGCCCGCCGGTGGAGTGCGCCAGCAGCACGACCTCCTCAGCGTGCTCGCCGATGACGTCCAGGGCAGCGTCGAGTTCGGTGAAGTACTCGGTCAGGTCGTGGGTGTAGCCGGCGAGCTGCCCGTCACGCAGCGACCGACCGTAGCGCCGAAGATCCAGGGCGTAGAAGTCGAAACCCCACTCCTCGACGGCATCCGCGAGCGGCGCCTGGAAGAAATAGTCGTTCCAGCCGTGGAGGTACAGCAGAGCCCTCGACCTACTCGGCCGTGACTTCCTCACCAGGGTGGCGACGACGTCGTGGACGGGCTCCCCCGGGTAGCGCACGGCGTCCCTAAGTGGGATCGTCAGCTGTTGGAAGCCCGCCAGCTCAACGTCCGAAACCCAGGACTCAGGCGCGACGGTCATCCTCGAAGTCGACTTCGTCGTTGTCGTTGTACTGCTCCGCGAGGTCTGCGTAGGCATCGGGAATCTCGGGGGCCGGATCCCGGTCCTCGTAGCTGTTGCCCCTGAGCTCTCGCTCAAGTGACGCGAAATCGGTGTCCACGGAGCGATACTTCAGATCGCGGGCCACCTTCGTCTGCTTCGCCTTTGCACGGCCGCGCCCCATATGGGTCGACCCCCTCGCTCAATCATCGCGGTTCACCGCGGAATCTGTCAGTTGTCTCGTGAACCCGAGAATACCGGAGTCCCCGGGGTTGCTCAAAGCACCGTCCGCGGATGCGCGCGCCAGTAGGCTTGCAGCAGACCCCGAAGGACCCCAAGGAGACACCGATGGGCAAGATCGTCTACACCCTCACGGATGAGGCCCCGCTGCTCGCGACCTACTCGCTGCTCCCCGTCATCCAGGCCTACTGCAAAACCGCCGGCATCGACGTCGAGACCCGCGACATCTCCCTCGCCGGGCGCATCCTGGCGCAGTTCGCCGACGTGCTGCCCGCCGAGCAGAGCACGGTCGACGCCCTCGCCGAGCTGGGTGAGCTCGCTAAGTCTCCCGCGGCGAATATCATCAAGCTCCCCAACATTTCCGCGTCGGTGCCGCAGCTCAAAGC
>CAMCJC010000097.1 GCA_945875065.1 uncultured Propionibacteriaceae bacterium
GTCTTCGCCTCCGTCGGCTGGGCTTGCGGCTAGTTCCAACAGCTCGCGCGCTGCGGCCTTGGTTGTCTCCGGGGCGGGGCTGTGTCTGTCATGGCACCACTGTCGCACCCGGCACCGACAAAAACCGGCGAACTATCGCTCCGAGACCACTAGGACCAGCTTTCCGACGTTGTCGCCGGAGTCGAGGATCTCATGGGCTCGGCGGACCTCGTCGAATGGGATCCGGGTTTCCGGGGCCGGGCGGATGGCACCGTCGGCAATCATCGGCCAGACCGTCTCCGCGACCCGAGCGCAGATCGCCGCCTTCTCCTTAACGGGGCGGAACCGCAGGGAGGTCGCGGTGATGGTGCCGTTCTTCTGGAGCAGGAGGCCGAGGTTGAGGGTGCCCTTCACCCCGCCCTGGAGGCCGATGACGACCATGCGGGCCCGGCGTGCCATCGCCTTGACGTTCATCTCCAGGTACTTGGCGCCCATGATGTCGAGGATGACGTCGGCTCCGCGACCTCCGGTCGCGTCTTTGACGCCCGTCACCCAGTCGCCGTGGTAGTCGATCGCGGAGTCGGCGCCGTGGTCGAGGCAGTGTTTCAGTTTCGACTCGCTGCCGGCGGTCGCTACGACGTTCGCGCCGAGCGCCTTCGCGTATTGGATCGCGAACGTGCCGATACCGCCGGCGCCGCCGTGCACCAGCAGTGTCTCGCCGGCTTTCAGCCCGGCGACGTCCATGTTGGAGACGACCGTCGCCGCGACCTCCAACAGCCCGGCGGCGGTGACGAGATCGACGCCGGGCGGCGGTGGGATCAGCTGCCCGGCGGGCACGACGAAGTTCTCGGCGTAGGCCCCGCCGGCCAGTAGCGCGACGACCTCGTCGCCTGGCCTCCACTGGGTCACTCCCTCGCCGACGGCCTCCACGATGCCGGACGCCTCGAGTCCGATGATGTCGGTGATGCCCTTGGGTGGCGGGTAGAAGCCGCGGCGCTGCAGGATGTCGGCGCGGTTGACGCCGGCGGCGACGGTGCGCACCAAGACCTCCCCGGGCTCTGGGGTTGGGGTGGCGATCTCCTTGATGGTCAGGGCTTCCACATCTCCGGGCTCTTCAACGATGACGGCTCGCATGAACCCGAGTGTATGCGACCCCCCAAGCCTTCATCGGTCTTAGCCTGGCCGAAAAGTTGACAGGGTTCGTCGGTGCGCTCCCCGTGCCGGGCGGAAGCCCTAGTGAACCGTGGTCAGGAGGCTGTCCGGGCTCGTGAGGCCCCCATCATCAATCGCTGTTGCCCGCGGTGATGACCAGGCCGAAGCCTTTGCGTCGCGGAGGAATCAAGGGGAAGGGGCCGACCTCGCGGATTTGTCGGTCTCACGCGCCACAATTGGGGGCGTGGATTGGAACTCGCTCTGGCAGCTGCTGCAGGCCCGGTTCGCTGCGTCCCTCGTGGCCAGCGACGTGGAGGCCTCCCTCCTGCTGCCCGTCGCGCTAGCGGCGGCGATCGTCGTCGTTGTTGTACCGCAGTTGTGGCGAATCGTTCGCACGGTCGTGACGGTGGTGCACGAGATGGGGCACGCCGTCGTCGGGGTGCTGTGCGGGCGCCAGTTCACCGGTTTCGTGATCAACGGCGACATGTCGGGTCACACGCTAACGCGTGGTAAACCGCGCGGCTTCGGCCGCATCCTAACTACCTTCGCCGGCTATCCGGTGCCCGCTGCCGTCGGTGCCGCGATCGCGGTCGCGGCCCTGGCCGGCTGGGTCGACGTGGTGTTGCTCGTCACGTTCCTGTTGCTCCTGGTCGTGCTGTTCCGCTCGAGGTCGTGGTTCACCGTCGGCCTGCTGCTTCTGCTGCTCGTCGCGACGGCCGGGCTGTGGCTGTGGGGCCAGGCGGCCGTCTCGACGGCCGTCGTGCTCGGGCTCGGGGCGGTGCTCGTCGTCGGCGGGTGGCGGCACCTCGGCGCCGTCATAATGCGCGGCGACGCCAGCCAGGACCCGGGGGTGCTGGCCGATCTGACCTACCTGCCCGCGTTTTTCTGGAACCTGCTGTTCGTTGTCTGCAACGGTGCCGTCACCTACTGGCTAGGGACGCTGCTGGTGCCGGTGCTGGCCTCGACGGTCCTCCACTAGGGCCAGTCGAGCCCCTGGCGAGTAACGAAGCGACGCGAGGTGCCGTCGATCGGGTCGGTGAAGCTCAGCTCGCTGGCCAGCAGGCGCAGGGGAGTGGTGAAGTCGTCGATGTCGACGTTGAGGATCTCCGGGTAGAGGGGGTCTCCGAGCAACGGCAGCCCCAGCTGGTTGAAGTGCGCCCGGATCTGGTGCGTGCGCCCGGTGACCGGCCGCACCCGGTAGCGCGCCCAATCGCCGCGGATTTCCAGGATCTCGATGTGGGTCTTCGCGTTGGGTTCGCCGTCCAGGACATCGGCCTGCAACACCCCGACGCGCTTGCCCAGCCGTGAGGCCACCACTCGCGGAAACTCCATGGTCTCGTCGAAGGGCGCGATCGCCTCGTAGATCTTCGTGACCTCGCGGCGCGCGAACACCTCCTGGTACGCGCGGCGCCACTGTCGCCTAGTGGTCATCAGCAGGACGCCCGCGGTGCCGCGGTCGAGGCGGTGCGCCGCCGAAAGCTCCGGCAGGCTCGTCGTCGCTCGCCCCTTGACCACGGCGCTTTCAACGACATGCCGGCCGCGCGGGATCGACGCGAGGAAGTGGGGCTTGTCGAACACGACGATGCGGTCGTCGATACAGGACTTCGAGGGCACCGGGCACGGGTGCTTCGGGCCGTAGCTCGCGGTGGAACCAGATGAACGTGTGCGGCCGGTAGGGGGCGTCGACGGGGATCGGGTGCCCGCTGTCGTCGACGAACCCGCCGCGGGCCAGCATCGGGTCGACGGAGTCGCGGCCGGGACCCAGCTTGTCGAGCAGAAACTCCCGCATCGTCGCCCAGGGGGCGGGTGCGCCGCGATCGGGGGTGCGAACCCACGCGGCCATCAGGCCGTGGCGCGGTGGCAGTGGGGAGCGGGGCGGCAACTGGACTCGATTCACTCCGCGCGCGGCGGCTTGTAAGATGAAGCGACGCGGGTCACTCGTGGCGAGATCGCATAGTGGACTAGTGCAGCCGCCTTGAAAGCGGCCGAGGGGCAACTCTCCGTGGGTTCGAATCCCACTCTCGCCGCCGTTACTGCTCCTCCTCGGGGTGGTAGGCGCACGCATCCGACACCGTCTCAGCCGGGGGAGCGCTAGTCGTCGCGGAAGGCGATGGGGCTGGCGCGGTCGTCTTCTTGCTGGACTTGCTTGGCGCCTTCGACTGCGGAGCCGAGGACGTCGGCGCGGTCGTCGCCGGAGCAGTCGGCGTCGGGCTGGCCGAAGGCTGCGCGACGGTGATGCCAAGCGCCGCCTGGACCGCCCGGTGCATCTGTGGGAAGTCGGGGTTGCCGTACGTGTAGCCGTTCTCGCCGTCGGAGAAACGCAGTCGCGTTACGTTGGCATCCTTCACCTTGACCGCCAGCTGCACGATCGGCTGTAACGCTTCGGCCGGGATATCGGTCATCACCATGTCCTGCGACGCCTTGGCGATCGCCTCGTACGACGTCAGCAGCGTCGACGGGTTGGCCTGCCGGATCACCGCGCCAACCAGGCACGATTGGCGGGCCATGCGGTCATAGTCGGTGAGGCCGTAGCGGCCACGGGCGTACCACATGGCGTGGTACCCGTCGAGATGCTGATTGGGTCCGGGTTTGAGATACCCGTGGGGCTTGATGCCGGCGTCGGTGTCACCGCCGATCGGCAGCTTCTTGTTGATATTGACGGTGACGCCGCCCATCGCGTCGATGAGCTTCTGGAGACCGTCGATGTTGACGAGCATGAAGTAGTGCATCTGAAGGCCGGTGATGCCCTCAATGCCCTGCTTGAGGGCCTCGGCCCCAGGGTAGGTGGCGTCGCCGACGGCCTCCGCCATCTTCGGGTAGTCGCCGGAGACGGTGCGCTCCCAGATGGCGTTGACGAACCACTCCTGCGAGTCACCGTCGCCGGTGAAGCCTTTCGGGAACTCCTTGGCCAGTTTCGAGCCGGCCGGGAAGGGGGTGTATTGGACGTTGCGCGGGATCTGGATGATGGTCGTCGCCCCGGTCTTCGTGTCGATGGAGGCGACCATGATCGTGTCGGTGCGGGGCACGTAGATTCCGTTGTTGTCCTTGATGCGGGCGGCGGTGCTGTCGGCGCCAAGCATGAGGATGTTCAGGCGCGGGGTGTGGGCCCATGGGTCGGGGCCGCCAAGCTCGGGCCGACCGGAGGCGTTGATGTCGTCGCCGGGCTTGAAGACGCCGTTGACGAGCTCCAGGCTGGACAGCGCGTAGCGGGCGCCGACGGCCATCGGGGCGCCGATCACGAACGTCAGGGTCGTCACCAGGATCGCGCCCAGCGTGCGTCGGCCTGTGCGCATGCCGGGCGGGCGCGTCAGCAGGTGGGTGGCGGTGATCAGTAGCATCCATGCGATGGCGCCGAGCGGCACCAGGATGAGGGCGATGGTCAGGGTCTTCGGGTTGACGGCGAGGCCCGCTAGGCGGCCGAAGTCGGTGACCGCGACGTACCCGACGGCACCCACGCAGACCAGGAACGTCAGTGGCGCCATGACCCCCAGGAGTCGCGCCCAGCGGGGCTTGGCGCCCAGGAGACCGATGCCGGGCAAGACGGTGCTGGCGGCGGTCAGCCCGAGGCTGCGCCGCAGCGACTCCCTGGTCGGCTCAATGACGCTCGACGACTTGTCTCGGCGACCGCGGGAGCGGGGACGATCCGGGTCCTCATCGGCGACGGAGTGAGTCGTGTGTTCTCGGTGGTGCGACTCGTAGCGGGTGCGTCGACCGCCGTCATCGCGGCGGCTGCGGGTGGCGTTCACGTCGTTCTCGGCTCGGGTGCGGCGGCGGGACGGCTCGTCGTCGGTGAACGCGGCGCGGGTGGGCACGTCCTCGCCGTGCCGAGCTCCAGAGCGACGGTGGTCGTCGTAGTAGTCGGGGTGAGGGTCGTCCGAGTAGGAGCGGCTGCCGCGGGACTGGGATGACGGGCGCGCGAACGGGTTGGGTTCCTCGACGTGGCGCGGTCTGGTGTAGGGGTCCGGCTGTGGCACCTGACGGCGCGCACGACCACCACCGGTGGGCCGGCGGTAGGGCTCTTCGCGGAATATCCCCGAGTCATGGCCATCAGGCAAGCTGCTGCCCCTTTCTTTGTCGAGGGCCAGTGTACTTGTCGGCCGAAGGGTTATGGTTGCCGGCGCGGTGCGCCTCGGCTAACCTTGAGCGGACGTGGAGGTGTCGCCTAGTACGGTCTATGGCGCCCGCCTGCTAAGCGGGTTTGGGACTTAATCCCATCGCGGGTTCAAATCCCGCCACCTCCGCCAACACCTGTGGTCCCCCGGCCGAAGCCGGGGGACCACAGTCGTCTCAGGGGCTCTACCCGGCGGTGTCGGGCGATCCGGGGCGTGACGGAGCGACCTCCAGTTCGGTCAGTCGGGTCCGTGGAGCGCGTTTGGCTTGACCAAATGGCTGGGTGCGTCATGCCATCAGGCCGAGAGCACCCGGCATCGTCCGATCTGTTGCGGCGTAGCATGGGGGCGTGTTGAAGGGTGTCTTGGGGTGGGGCCTGGGTCTTGCCGCTACTGGTGTTGGGGCTGTTGCTGGCGTCGTTGGATGGCAGTTGAATGGACGGTTCCGACCGTGGCCGCCCTACACGTTCAGCCCTTACGAGTTGCAGGTGCCCTGGGAGGATGTCGACTTTCGGGCCGACGACGGCGTCGCCCTGGCCGGATGGGTGCTCCCGCGCGAGGACGCGAAGGGCATCGTCGTGTGTTGTCATGGGCGTCGCGGGAATAAAGCGGACATGCTGGGCATCAGCGCCGGGCTGTGGCGGGCCGGGTATGAAGTGCTGCTGTTCGACTTTCGAGGCAACGGGTCGTCGGGGGATGGTCCGCAGTCGCTGGGGTTCCATGAGCAGCGCGACTTCCGTGCTGCCGTCGACTTGGTTGCTGCCCGTCGCCCCGATCTGTCGGTCGCGGCGGTCGGGTTTTCGATGGGGGCGGCGACGGCGATCCTCGCCGGGGCTCGTGATCCGCGGGTGCGGGCCTTCGTTCTTGACTCGCCGTTCGCGACGATGAGTGATGTCGTCGCGGCGAATCTGGCGGCCAACCGGCTGCCACGGCAACCGTTCACGCGGGCCGCCGACCTGGTCAACCGCATCGGCTTCGGATATGGCTATGAAGACGTTCGGCCGATCGACGCCATCTGCGGGCTGCCGCCGCGTCCGATGCTGCTGATGCACGGCACCGATGACTCGAGCATTCCGTTCGAGCATGCGCTGCGTTTGGCTGATGAGGTGGGGCGGGAGAGTATCGAGTTCGTCGCGTTCCAGGGGGCCGATCACTGCGGCGGCTATTTCCAGGACCGTCCCGGCTATGTCAAGCGGGTCGCTGACTTCCTGGACCGCGCCGTCGGTTAGCTCTCCGAGAACGCCTGGATGGTCTCCACCAGGTCGTCGATGCGCCCGGCCGTCCACTCAACGCCCGGGTCGGGCTCGATGAACGACAGGACCAGGGCTGCCGTCGCGTAGGTGGCTGGATGCCACTCGGCCGCTTTTGTGCTGCCGAAGGCGCGCAGCTTGCGGGGTTTTGTCGCTGCGGCGCTGTGCACGTCGCCCTTGGTGAGCATGCCGAACATGGTGGCACCGGTGGTAACGCTCATGAGGTCGAAACCGGTCGGCCCACTGAGCGGGCGCACGAGCCGGTACCCGACGGCGCTCGTGAACTGGGCGTACGCCCGTGCTCGCGCGTCGACCGCTTGCCTCTCGACCCGGGCGAGTTCCGCCGCGACCTGCCCCCGGAGCTGCTCATCGATGATCCCTGTGTGGCTGGCAATCAGCGTTAGGAAGGTGCGCCACTCAGGAGAGTCGCGCATCGTGGTGAAGTCCATATCGAGGGTGCCCCGCAGCAGTTCGACGACGAGGTCGCGGTGCTTATGCGGGTCAGAATGGGTCTGGACGATCTCGATGGCGGGGCCGATCATCAGGGGGGTGGCGTGGGGAAGCGACGTGCCGCGCGCCAGCTCGAGCAACACCTGGGCGTAGAACCGCTCCCGGTTAGGCCAGCGTCGGTAGGCGGAGCTTCGCGAAACCCCCGAGGCGCGGATGACATCCTCGAATGGAATGTGTTCCAAGCCGGTTGACACGCCCCGCTCGACGACTAGGGCCCTAGCCGCCTCAAGCAACCGTCGCTGGGTCTCGCGGTCGGTGAGTCGCTCGCGCACTGGGACCTCCTTCATGGATTAAGAGAAGCATAGTCCTACAATTGAAACTAGGTGTTCCAAAAATGATCCTTTAAGTCTAGACTTGAGCGAAACCGCCGAAGGAGGGGTCATGGGAGTCCTTGTCGTCTACGAAAGCCTGTACGGAAACACAGCCGCGATCGCCGCGGCGGTGGCTCGGGGAGTGCGCGATGCGGGGGTCAGCGTCATCGTCGCGGAGGTCGCAGAGGCGCCGGACGTCCTGCCCGACGATGTGACGCTTCTCGTGGTTGGCGCCCCCACCCACAACAGGGGGCTGCCTACGGAGGCCAGCCGGACGAGCGTGGCGGGAGTGGCGTCGTCGCCATCGTTGCGATCGTGGCTGACGGGACGTTCACTTCCGGCATCGATCAGGGTCGCGGCTTTCGACACGGCGATCGGCGGCTTCTGGGCCGGCAGTGCCGCCAAAGCGATCGGCAAACTGGTGCGACGAGGCGGGCGCGTCAAGGAGATGGCGGAGCGGAGCTTCGTCGTGGTCCGGGGCGATGGAGGGCCACGACTACGTGATGGCGAGCTCGCAGCCGCGCACGCCTGGGGTCGGTTATTGGCCGGCTGAACTTGCGCATCAGGGCGGTTCCCCATAAAGTTTGTTCTCGGCCCGGCGCTCGTAGCTTAATGGATAGAGCATCTGACTACGGATCAGAAGGTTGGGGGTTCGAGTCCCTCCGAGCGCGCCGCTAGAAGGCCCCGCAGCTGCGGGGCCTTCGCTGTATTTGAGGGCTGCCTGCCCTTGACAGGCGTAGCCGACTTTGCCGCACCAGTGGGAAGGAAGCTGCGAAAGCAAGCACGATAACCCGCCAAAATTACATAATGTGGCGGGGTGAGGGCCAAAGCCGGCGTCCACCCACCCCGCAAGTGCTGGATCGTCAGGCGAGTTCGACGACCGCCGGGCCCGGGCGGTCGGCCGACAGGGTCAGCCGCTCGCCCTCCAACCGCGCCCAGTCGGGGGTAAGCAGTTTGGCGCCTGCGACCTGGACCGGCTCGTCGGCTTCGATGAAC
>CAMCJC010000098.1 GCA_945875065.1 uncultured Propionibacteriaceae bacterium
GTCCTTCTCGTCCGACGCCTTGATCGCCCAACTTCAAGTCCAGCCAGTCATCTTGGAGGCACGCGGGCACTGTGAGATGAGTCATTCAAGCATCCTGCGCGGGTATCTGGGGTCAAAGCGGGCGGTGGAACTCGTGCGTCGCGGCGGACTGGAGCCTGCTGCGGGCAGATCGTCGGTCAGTTCACGGCCAAGTCGGCAGAGGCAGCGTCAAGGCCTCCGGCCTGGGTAAGGGAAAGGGGTGGCTTGGAGGGTGTCTGCGAGCGCCTCAACACTACCTCGCGCTCGACTCCAGGCGTTTCTAACGCCGTCGCGTAGGGTCGTCGCGTGACGGAATCGACGCGGCTACGGGCGCTGCTCCTGGTGATTGCGGCGGCCCTGTGCTGGAGCCTGCTCGGAGTCCTCGGAAAGTGGGCGCAGGGCGCCGGCGTCGGACCGATCGAGATCGGGTTCTGGCGGGCAGTGATCGCCGGGACGCTGTTCCTCGGCCAGGTCGGGCTAAAGAAGTCGCGGCTGCCGCGCGGCAGGGACCTGGCGGCGGCTGGGGGCCTGGGTTTAGTTGCCGTCGCGACGTTCTACACCAGCTACCAGTACGCGGTCGCACTCGGTGGTGCGAGCCTGGCAAGCGTGCTGCTGTACACGGCACCGGCGATGGTCGCGATCCTCGGCTGGGCGTTTTGGCGGCACCGCCTGAGTGGGACTGAGGTCGTCGCGGTGGCGGTCAGCGTCGCCGGGGTCGCGTCGATCAGCCTCGGCGGGGGAGCGGGCGTCGTAGTCACGCCCGGATCCCTGACGGCCGGGCTCATCGCCGGCCTGTGCTACGCGCTGTACTACCTGATCGGCAGGCCCCTGTTCCAACGCTATGACCCGGCCGCCATCCTCGCCGTCATGATGGCCGCCGGCGCGATCGCCCTGGCTCCGCTGACCAGGTCGCATCCGAGCAACCTCGTCGGATGGACGTGCATGGTCGTGTTCGGGATCGTGTGCACGTGGCTGGCCTACCTGCTGAACGGCCTCGGGCTCCGCAACCTGCCGGCGACGAGGGCGAGCGTCGTCTCGTCGATCGAGCCAGTAGCGGCGATGGCCTGGGCGGCCGTGTTCCTGGGGGAGCGCCTAACGCCCCTGGCCATCCTCGGCGCCCTGCTGGTCGTCGGAGCAGCAGTGACCCTGGGCCGGGCGTCGTAGTCGGAGCCAGAGGCGGGGAACTGGACCTAGTTACGGGTCGGCGTGCCCGATTAATGAGCGCCGGGTGTAGCTGGCCGTCGTCGAGGTTGTGAACCCCCAGCTCCCTGCCGCCACCGGCGCGGCTAGAGGGGCCGCCCAGGCGGTGGAGAAGGACCCCCACGACCCTTCCATATACCCCCGGGGGGTCGTGCACGAATCGCCGGGCCAGGTGAATCGGCGTTGCGAAGCCCCTAGCCGCGTACACCCTCGTCCACCAAAAACGGCGATTCATGCCCGTATAGGGGCCGGTCGGGTAGGGCGTCGTATCGTCGGCGGTCAAGTCTGGGGGCCGCCAAGCCTCAGAGTTTCTGAGGGGTCATCTACGGGGCTTTTTGGATCCATCGACGCGAGAAGATGACGACCAAAGACACTGAAAGCGCTGTGATCGTCGATGGAATCCAATTTGGAGTCCCCCACGATGCGGCGATTAGAACAGCTCCGACCAGCAGTGAAATAGCCGCAACCGCGCCCAGGCCGAGGGGACCCTCGGATCGCGATTCGTAGATGCTCGCCGCGAATGCGATGGCGGCGAGGAGGGAAACAGCGAGGATTGTGCGGCCGACGGACCAGAACCCCAGCAAGTACATAGCGCCCCCCACAAGCATCACCGCAATGCTGCGGATGCAACCAGTGACGAGGAAACCCGGAGAATCCATCCTAGGGGGCGACGGCATCACGATGCCCAAGGCGTAGAGCACCAAGCAACACCGACGGCGAGACCGGTAGCGAGTCCGATCACTCCGCCTCGCAGAGCAGATCTGCCTATCACGCGAACTAGGTATGATGCCACTTTCGCATACTTCCCCTTCTCTAACCACGAGACTATGGCGCCATCGAGGATTCCACTTCCCGCACCCGGGATGGCCTGGTTTAACACGCATTTGCCCCAGGCCCACGAGCCAACTCGGTGGAGTGGCTGGACCCCGTCCGAGTCTCCTGGAGCGCTGCTGCCATCATCGGCCAGATGTGGATTGCGATTCAGGCCATCCGCGATTTGCTGATATATAGCCACGGATTTACCATCCTCTTCGATGGCGTCCGAGTCTACAATCAGATGCCCTGCGGAGTCGGCAGTTAGGTACCTTGTGAAGATGAGTTGAATCTCCTCCTCAACCCTCTGGATCTCGGGGCCGGAGAGTGAGTCGTTAAGGTCGTCGTCTGCCCGGGCAGGGCTCAAATGAAAGGCAAACCCAAAGAGAAGTGACAAGCTTAGTAGAGTCGCGAGATGTCTTATGAGTCTCATGGCGCGACGGTAGCAAGGTATTCTCGCGAGGGGCAAGGGCTTGTGTTTTGAATGCCCAAAGGGGTGTTACGGCCTGGCTGAAAGTTAGGGTTATAGATGGCCGATGCCCGCCTGATGTGAGCGCAGCAACCGGCGGGCAAGTCGCGGCCTACCTCAAACCTGGCGAATCCAGCTACCGCCCACCCCGTCCAACCTTCGAAACCACCATCAATCGTCCTCGGAACAATTTGGAATCCGCTGAATAACTCTCAAGGGCTGAAGGCCGGGGCGTTAGAGCCTTCTGGCCGGGGCCCCTGGTCGGGTGACTAGGGTCGATGCCCGCTCGGCCGTTTCCGGGAACTCGGCTACGTAGCGATCTAGCCACGCTTTTGCGAAGTCGTCGGCGGCGGTTCGCGGGACCAGGGCCCAGACTGAGCCTCCGAAGCCTGCCCCAAAGCTGCTGGCGCCGATAGCCCCCAGGTCGGCCGCGATGGCCTGCATGCGGCTGGTCTCGGGGATTTGGTTGCCGAGGTGGGTCTCGGCGTTCTGCTGCGACCTGTTCGCCAGCTCTCCGAAGCGTGCCAGGTCGCCGTCGCGCAGCGCGGTCATGGCGGCCGGGATGAGTTCTTCCGACTCGGTCAGGAATGCTCGCAGCCTCGCCGACAACTCCTCATTGTGCGCGACGACGGCGTGAAGTCCCTCATAGGCGTCGTCGTCGCTGGCCAGGACGTCGCCGATCGTGATCTCCTCGGCTCCGGTGGCGAGGTTCCAGGCCTCGACGATCTCCCGGGTCAGCAGCGAGGCCCGGTTGTACGCCTCCAACGCCGCGCCCGTCTTCTCGGCCAGCACGCCGCTGACCCCGACGACGAACGCGTGGTCTTCCGGGAAGGCCACCGACTCGCCCTCGCGGATCGGGCAGAACCGGAACCGCGTCAGCGTCTCAGCCCGGCAGCACAGCATCGCCGTGTGATCCTCCGAACCGCCGAACGTCCCGACCCCGCGCACGCCTTCCAACGACCCGAACGTCATGCCGTTCTCGAAGCAAGCAAGGTAGCCGGCCAAGTCAATCTGGTCGTGGAGGTTCTCCACCCAGGCCGGATGCTCCCGCAATCCGTTGTGATCGACGAGCGCGAGCGCCGTCGCGACCACTAGTGCGGAGCTCGACGACATCCCCGACGCCAGCGGCAACGTCGAGGAGATCGTGAGGCGAGCCGGCTTCAACTCCCCGAAGTTCAGCAGCAGTCGATCCGCGACCGCCCGCAGATAGCCACCCCAGTGCCCCGCCGGTAGCGACGACGCCTCGCCCGGGGTGAGGTGCAGCTCCTCGCCGGGGGAGGCGGTCGTCGTTGCGACGATGCCGACGTCCGCGTCGCCGGCTTCCACCGTGACGCCCCGATCGACGGCCGCTAGCAGCGAGTTCCCGCCGGCATAGTCCGTGTGCTTCCCGAGGACCTCCAGCCGGCCCGGCGCGAACCAGGCGCTCACAGGCGCACCTGAAGGGCGCGCAGCGCCTCGACCACCGACGCGATGTCGCCCCGGTTAGACATGTCCAGCACCCCGGCTTCGGTACGGACGACGGTGTACGGGTCGCCGTGATCGATCGCCCACCTGACCGCGTCGGTGATCTCGTACTCGCCACGCGCCGACTTCGGGATCGATCGCGCCGCCTCGAAGATCCTTGGCGAGCACAGCCAGCAGTTCATCGAGATCACGACCTCCTCGCCGAGCTTTGCCACGGCCTCCGGGTCCGGTTTTTCCACCAACTCGTCCAGGTGACCGGTCGAATCGGTTTTCGCCAGGGCGAACGCCGCGATCCGATCCGCTGGAATGTTGGAGCGGGCCAGCATCCCCTCCCGCGTGAACCCGACCAGCGCCGAGCCCGACACCTCGGACAACAGCCGCAGCGCCTCGGCAGGGTAGTAGTTGTCCGAGTTGATCACCAGCACCCGGTCCGTGCCGGCGAACTCTTCGGCCGCCAGCACCGCGTTCGCCGTGCCGAGCGGCTCTGCCTGCACCGCGTACGAGATCCGCACCCGCTGTTTGGGGGCGGCGTCGTAGTAGTCGCGAATCAGGTCATGCTCGGGCCCGATCACCAGGCACACCTCGGTGAAGCCGGCGTCGGCCAAGGCCGAGATGACGTAGTCCAAGAACGGCCGCCCAGCCAGGGAGATCATCGCTTTCACGCCCGCGTCGGCGGCTTTTTGCTGCTCTGCCGACAGCTCGACCCCCTCCGCGGCCTTCCGCATCCGCGACCCCAACCCCCGGGCGAGGATGACGGCTTTGTGCGGCGGGGCGGGGCGAGATGCGTCGTTCATGGCCCGAAGTCTAGGGACGACGCCGCGCCGGGGTCATTTCGGGTCGCCAAGTGTGCCGATCACCTGACGGCCGGCGCTCTCGATCAGCAGCGCCATCGACCGGGCGCCGGGGTCGACGTGACCCACGCTGGCCTGCCCGTAGTGCGCCGCGCGACCGCGCCGGGCCACCATCTTGGCCGTCGCCTCCGCACCCGCGAGCGACGCCGCGATCGCCTCGGTAACCGCAGCCCGAACGTCGTCGCTGCGGTAGCCCTCGAGCACGTCGACGGCGGGCGCGAGTGCGTCGATCATCGTCGCGTCGCCGACTTCCGCCCGGCCGCGCGCCTGAATCGACTTGAGGCCGGCGCGCAGCGCCAGCGCCAGCGAAGTCACCGACGGGGGAGAGGTCCACAGCTGCCCGGTCTTCAGGAAGAACGTGCCATACAGCGGCCCCGACGCCCCGCCGACGCTACTGACCAGGGCCATCCCGACCCGCCCCAGGTAGTCGGCTGCCGACTGGGTCGCACCCAGCGGGATCGTGGCCGCCGTCGCCATCCCCCGCGCCAAATTGGAACCGTGATCGCCGTCGCCGATGGCGGCATCCAGCGCGTCTAGCTCCTTTGCGCGCGACGCGAACTCCACGCTCGCGTCGGCGACCCAGCGCGCGACCGCAGCAGGTCCAAGCAACATCAAATCCCTCCCACAGGACGAAGAAGCGGGTCAGAGCCCGCGCAGAAAGTCGTCGTCATCGTCTGGCGCCATCGGCCTGCGACGCGGTGCCCTCGGCTTGGCGGGCCTGCCCGCGAACAGCCACCCCAGCGATCCGGCGATCGGTACGAAGATCACCGCGACGGCCCAGGCATAGCGCGGCAGCAGCCGCACGCGGTCCTCGTCGGTCCCGGACATGTCGACCAGGCAGTACACGCTGAGCGCGATGACCAAGATCGGGAACAGGACTCTGAGCACCTTCCCATTCTAGTGCCGCCTACCCCGGTGTTATGGTCGGTGCCGCCGGAAGGAGCAGCAGATGATCGACGCTGTCGCGCGGATGTTGGGGGGTACCGAGACGCTTTGGCTCGCCGACAGCGTTCGCCGCGACGTGGACGCGCGAGTCGGGGCTGTCGTAGCGACTTCTGGAACCACCGGAACCAGCCGCCTCGTCGCCCTGTCGCGCGACGCCCTCGTAGCCGCAGCGAAGGCCAGCCGCAGCCACTTCGGTGCCGATCTCACCTGGCACTTGGCGCTGCCCGACCGATACGTCGCCGGCCTGATGGTCCAGGTCCGTTCCTTGCAAGCCGGTCGGCCGGTGCCAAAGGTTGGCTCGGATCTAGCCGACCTCCGCCCGCTCGGCGACGGCGACGCCATCAGCATTGTGCCCACCCAGCTGCACCGAGCCGTCGAACAACCCGACATCGCGCATCGCCTCGCGGCCTTCGACCTCGTCCTCGTCGGCGGTGCCCCCCTAAGACAGGACCTGCGGGCCCGCGCCGAGGATTTCGGGATCAAAGTCGCGGAGAGCTACGGCATGAGCGAGACCTGCGGCGGCATCGTCTGGGACGGTGTGCCGCTGCCGGGCGTCGACGTCCGCATCGTGGGTGACCGCGTCACCATCGCTGGCCCCACGCTGTTCGACGGCTACCTCGGCGACGATGCCGCCAGCCGTGACGCCTTGGTAGCCGACCGCCTCATCACCCGCGACCGCGGCCATTTCGACGCCGGCCGCCTGGTCATCGATGGCCGCGTCGACGACATTGTTCTTTCCGGAGGGGTCAACGTCGACCTCGCCCAAGTCCGCGCAGTTCTCGGTAGTCTCGCGCCCGACGCCGTCGCCTTCGCCGTCCCCGATCCCGAATGGGGGTCCCGCGTCGTTCTCGCCCACCCGGAGGGCACCCTCGAATCTTGGCGCGCAGCCCTCTCAGAGCACCTGCCCCGCACATGGCTGCCCAGGCAACACCTGCCCGCCCAGGCACCCCGAACCCAGGGTGGCAAGCCCGACTACCAAGCCTTGATCGCTACGATGTCCCAATCATGAACCTCTCAAAGTGGGCGGCCGGTGCCCGACCGCGCACCCTGCCCGCCGCCGCCGCCCCGGTCCTGGCGGGGGTTGCGGCCGGCCTCGGGGCCGCGCACCCCACGCCGTTGTGGCGTCTGATTCTGATGCCGCTGCTGTGCGTCGTGGTCGCGCTCGCCCTGCAGATCGGGGTCAACTACGCCAACGACTACTCCGACGGCATTCGCGGCACCGACGATGTGCGTGTCGGCCCCACCCGCCTGACTGCCTCGGGTCTTGCCTCGCCCGCCGCCGTCAAGCTCGCCGCGTTCCTCAGCTTCACGCTAGCCGCGGCCGTTGGGCTCGTGATCGTCGCGCTCTCGGGCAGCTGGTGGCTGATCGCCGTCGGCGCCGCCTGCATCGCCGCAGCCTGGTACTACACCGGCGGCCGCCACCCCTACGGCTACTTCGGGCTCGGCGAGTTCATGGTGTTCATCTTCTTCGGCCTCGTCGCAACCGTCGGTACCACCTATGTCACCTTCGATGCCGTTCCGCCCGCCACGTGGGCCGCCGCCACCGGCGTCGGAGCCTTGGCCAGCGCCCTCCTAGTGGTGAACAACCTCCGCGACCTAGACGCCGACGCCAAGGTCGGCAAGCGCACCCTCGCCACCCGCCTCGGCGACCGCGGCACCCGCTGGTTCTTCATGGCGCTTCTCGCCGTCGGCTTCGTCAGTACCCTCGGCTTCGCCGCTCTCACCACACCCTGGGCCCTAATCGGGCTCCTCGGATTCGTCATCGTCCTGGCCCCCGTCGGCCGCCTCCTGGCCGGGGCCGTGGGCCGCGACCTCATCAGCATGCTTCAGGCCACCAGCATGACCGAACTGTCCCTAGCGATCGGGTTGCTCGTCGGGGTGGCGGTCGGTTCGTGATCGTCTTCGACCTGCCTCTGAAGGTGCCGTTTCGCGGCATCACCAGGCGTCAGGGGGTGCTGTTCGAAGGACCCGCGGGGTGGGCCGAGTGGAGCCCGTTTGTCGAATACGGCGACGATGAAGCCGCCCGCTGGCTGCGCGCAGCCTGGGAGGTCGCTACGACCGGTCACCCCGAGCCGCTCCGCGACCACATCGAGGTCAACGGCATCGTCCCCGCCCTGGCACCCGAGGCAGCCGCCGAGCGTGCCGTCGCCTCCGGCTGCACGACCGTCAAGGTCAAGGTCGGCTCCCCCGGGCAGCATCTCGCCGACGACGTCGCCCGCGTCCGTGCCGTCCGTGAAGCCCTCCCGGCCGCGCGGCTGCGCGTCGATGCCAACGGCGCCTGGGGCGTCGAAGAAGCGGTCGCTGCTGCCCGGGCCCTGGCCCCGTTCGACCTGGAATACATCGAGCAGCCCTGCCCGGAGGTTCATCAGCTCGCCGAGCTCCGGCGGCGCCTGGCCGGCCTTGCCGCCGTGGCCGCCGACGAATCCATCCGTCGCGCCGGCGACCCCCGCTTGGTGCGCGACCTGCAGGCCGCCGACATCGTCGTCCTGAAGCTGCAGCCCCTCGGCGGTGCCCGCGCCTGCCTAAGCCTGGCCCGGG
>CAMCJC010000099.1 GCA_945875065.1 uncultured Propionibacteriaceae bacterium
TCTTCTTGGAGCATGGCAAGTAGTACTCCGTGTGTCTCGTTGAGTTTAAGCGAGGCCTCTCGACCTTGGACTTCGCGTGCGGCATCAACGTCGCCTTGAAGGGCGAGTACTCGTTTGATATCTCCTCTGGCGTCGATATTCGCACGATCCGTCAGCCCGTGGGCGTCGTCGCCGGCATCTGCCCCTTCAACTTCCCGGTCATGGTGCCGATGTGGATGCACCCGATCGCGATCGCCACCGGCAACGCGTTCCTGCTGAAGCCCGCGTCGCCCACGCCGACGGCGTCCTACATCATCGCCCGCCTCTACAAGGAGGCCGGCCTGCCCGACGGCGTGTTCAATGTCCTCGCCGGCGACCGTCAGCTCGTCTCCGATATCCTCACCCATCCGGGCATCGACGCGATCTCGTTCGTCGGCTCGACCCCGGTCGCGCACGTCATTCAGGATACGGGCGTCTCTCATGGCAAGCGCGTCCAGGCGCTCGGCGGTGCGAACAACCACGCGATCGTCCTGCCCGATGCCGACCTCGAGTTCGCCGCCCAGCACATCTCCGCCGCCGCGTTCGGTGCTGCGGGTGAGCGCTGCATGGCGCTGCCGGTCGTCGTCGCCGTCGGTGGGATCGCCGACAAGCTGGCCGAACTCGTCGCCGAAAACGCCAAGAAGATCAAGGTCGGCTACGGCCTCGACGAGGGCGTTCAGATGGGCCCGGTCATTACCGCCAAGGCGCGTGACCGCATGGTCGGCCTGATCGACGAGGGTGAGAAGCTCGGTGCGAAGGTCGTGCTCGACGGTCGCGGCCTGAAGGTTGAGGGCTACGAGGACGGCTTCTGGATCGGCCCCACCATCCTGACCCACGTTCCACTTGAGGCCCCCGTGTACAAGGAAGAGGTTTTCGGCCCGGTCCTTTGCATCGTCGACGCCGAGAACTACGCCGAGGCGATCAAGATCGTCAACGCCAGCGAGTTCGGTAACGGCTCCGCCATCTTCACGAACGACGGCGGCTACGCCCGACGCTTCACACTCGACGTCGAGGCCGGCATGGTCGGCGTCAACGTGCCGATCCCGACCCCGGTCGCGTACTACTCGTTCGGTGGATGGAAGGAGTCGCTGCTCGGCGACACCCACATCCATGGCCCGGAGGGCGTCAACTTCTGCACCCGCGCCAAGGCGATCACCAGCCGTTGGCCCTCGGAGTCCGGAGCCTACGCCGCGACGATGAGCTTCCAGCGCGAAGAGTGACCTGATAGCGACGAGGCCCCGACGGTGGTCGGGGCCTCGTTTTGCTGGCTGGGCAGTCGATGGACCGGATCCGAGCCGAGGCGGCGCCTTGGCCGGCTGCGCGGTCATCCCGCTGAACTGTGAGGGTTATTCAGGGGCGCACCCAGCACGACCCTGACTGCGTCATGCCGAATGGGTGCCGGCTCCTGAATGAGTCTCTGTGCGTATCCAGTTGTGTCCTGACCTGCTGGTAACTCCGACTTGCCGCGTTGGCGGTTGGAACTGGGCAGGCGATGACGGGGCGCTGAGCGTGGTCTTGGTCCTTCAACCCTCGGGTCCTGAGGTGCTGCCTTCTGGCTGCCCTCTTGGACTCGATTCAAGATGCTGACGTAGCTTTACGTCAAGCCCCTGCGTGACAAACGGTAACTGGGGACTCGAAAGGGGTCAGGATTCACCGCCCGTCGATCGCAGTCGCTTCCGGGCGGCCGTGATCACTGCCAGCTGGGCCTCGTTGTAGGTGAACTCCTCCATGGCGGAGTTGAGGTCGGACGCTTTCTCGCTCGTAGGCGGAAATCCAGTGAGGATTGGGCTCAGGACCCTGACATAGTCGTCAATTAGTTTCGTGATCTGCTCCGGCGATGCGTCTGGCTCAAGGGCTTCCAGCCGCGCATCCAGTTCCCGGAGTTCTCGGAACCCCGGGTCATCCTGCTTCTCGATGAAAGCTCGGGTGAGCGTCTCGTACCTCAACCGATCGTGGTCATCGGCGAATGCTGCGAGCAGCTCAATCTCAAGTTTTAACCGGTCCTCGATCTCGAGTTCGGACTGCGCGTCGGCCCAGGCGCGTTCCAGATCAGCGAACTCGATGGCAACGTCGAGCGGGGCCTGGGCGTCCTGGATCTCCTCGATCTTGGTCCGCTTCTCCTGGAGATCTTTGATCTGCTGGGTGAGGAGCTGCCGCTGTGCATCCAGGGCCGTGGCAGCTTCCGGTCCCGTTGGATCATTCATGATCTGACGCACGTGGCGAAGATCGAACCCGAGCCCTGTCAGCCGCTTGATTCGGATCAGGTCGATGATGTCCATGACGTTGAACAGGCGGTAGTTCCCGGAGGTTCCTTGGCCCAAATGGGGCTGGGAAGACCACCACCATGAAGATGATCATGGGACTGCAAACCCCTTCCAGCGGCGAGGCGACGATCAATGGCCGCCCGTTGTGCCGCCATCGCGCCCCGATGCGGGAGGTGGGAGCGTCGCTGAACCCAAGGGACTTCCACCCGGGCCGTACGGCCCGGGCCCATCTGAGCTCTCTTGCGGCGACGCACGGCATCGGCCGTCGCCGCGTCGACGAGGTGCTGGGACTCACGGGCCTGGAAGCGGTGGCGGGCAAGCGCGCGGGCACGTTCTCGCTGGGCATGTCCCAGCGACTCGGGATCGCGGCGGCCCTGCTCGGGGATCCCGCGACGCTGATCCTGGACGAACCCGTCAACGGCCTTGATCCCGAAGGGGTCGTCTGGGTACGGGACCTCGTCAAGCGGCTCGCGGCCGAGGGTAGGACCATCTTCCTCTCGAGCCATCTGATGAACGAGATGGCCGTCACCGCGGATCACCTGATTGTTATCGGCCGGGGCAAGCTCCTTGCCGAAGGGTCGATGGGATCCATCTTGCAGTCGAACTCCGAGGTGACCACGACGGTGCGGTCGCCGCAGATCACACAGCTGCGTGACGTTCTCGTTTCCCAGGGCGCCTTCGTTGAGCTCACGGGCTCTGACGAGGCCATCGTGAAGAAGATCGAGACCACCGTGATCGGCGAGACCGCTGCGAAGAACGGGCTCGTCCTGCACGAACTCACGCCTGTGAGGAACTCGCTTGAGCAGGTGTTCATGAACCTGACGGGCGATGCCGTCGAATACCGGTCGACGAGTGTTCACGAACCACGAAAGGGACAGAAATGATTGACGTGCAAGAGACGGCCCCTCGAACAGGCGGCCCGCTCACCCAAGGGGCACTAACCACTAAGACGAACAAGACCGACGCACGGAAGGCGACCTCCCAGTCTGGACGCTCGCTGCTCGGGGTCTTGAAGTCGGAGTGGATCAAGCTCTGGTCGCTGCGTGCGTCGCAGGTAACGGCGGTGTTCCTGCTGGTTCCCATGACCATCATCAACTTGCTGGTTCTCCTGTTCGCGGACGTCAGTGGAGGCACCCAGCTGTTGGCGGTCGACGCCACGGTTCGCATGTTCACCACCCTCGACCTTGTCTTCATCATCGTCCTCGGCGGCATGTTCGCCGCTGGCGAGTTCTCGACCGGATCCATCCGACCCAGTCTTGGCGCGGTCCCCAATCGTGGGCTGCTCGTGCTGGCGAAGATTATGGTGCTCGCATTCTCCGTTCTGCTCCTATCGATACTCGCAGTTGGCATCAGCGTGGTCCTCGGCCTGATCGTGCTGCCGACGCGAGGCGTCGAGCAATCACTGGAATCCCCTGCGGTCCGCATGCTCGTCGGCCTGTGCCTGTACTCGATGCTGATGGGACTGTTCTCGTTCTGCATCGGGTTCCTCAGCCGCTCGAGCGTAGGCGCCATCTCGGTGACGCTCGGGATCCTGTGGATCCTGCCGTCGGTCGTCGGGATGCTGGGCGACGGTGAAATGGCCCAGGCGATCATGGCCAGGCTGCCGGGCGTGGCTGGTTCGCAGGCATTCGCGCTGGAGCCGGCGTCGTCGACGGGCGGCGCCTGGGGTGGCCTGGCCATTCTCGCAGCGAACGTCGTCGTGATGTCGGTGATCGCGGTGGGCCAGTTCCGGAGGCTCGACGTGTGAGGTTCGGTGGGGGCGACTGATGTCGCCCCACCGAACCTCGATCTCTACGGAGCTAGACGATGAACCCCTCGGCGGTTTTGTCTCTGGTTCGTCGTAAGGTTCCGGCTATTTCTGGTTTCGCTGTTGGACACTCGCCGACATGGCCGGCAACGACATCCGCCGCGTAGTCGGGGAAGCGACGTTTTCGCGAGCACGGCAGTACGCCCAGGCGGGGTGGGTAGCCCAGGAACGAACCTTCGACGACGACTCTCCTTACGGATGGCGCGTCGGCTCGCCCGTAACCCACCGGGCTGCGCGGCGACGACCTCGTGCTCACACCGCTGCTTCGGGGCACGCGGGGCTGAGTTGGCACCAGTATCACTTGGCACCGGTATCACTTGGCCGGAGATATGGCCGGACTCCGTCCTGGGATCAGCCTTACCCGTTCTGATGACGGGTCGGTCCAGATTGTCCCCGCTTTGGACGTGTCGGCTGTCGATCCGGAAGAGCGGTCCCAGCCGCCGAGCCTCGACCAACTCCAACCGCTTGGCTCCCCGGTGCATGCCGGAGCGGACTCGCTCCCGTTATGTACAGGGCAGTACAATATCTGGTATGGCTGTGGTGTCGGTGAGCGTGGCTCGCCAGAGGTTCGCGGAGCAACTGGAGTTGGCGGAGTCAGGCGAGGATGTGGAGATCACCCGTCATGGCAAGGTGATCGCGGTACTGGTGTCCCCCGGCACGCTTCGGGCACGGCGCTCGTCGTCCGTGTGGGGGAAGGCCGACGAGATCGCTGACCTTCTGAACCAGGCGCGGTCCCAGCCCATCCCTGAAGTTGGGCTATCCGCAATGCGTGCCGACGAATTGGTGTCTGGACTTCGGGAGGAGCGTTCGCGGTGAGCGTGCTCATGGCGTTCGACGCGGACGTGCTGATTTACGCGGCGGCGCCCGAGCACCACCTCGGGTCGTGTGTAGCCCGTCTATTCGCTGTGGAGCCTGGGCCAGTCGGGGTCGGCTCTGTCCTGCTGCTGCCCGAGCTCATGACGAAGCCGACTCGCAGCGACGCGCGCCCCGAGTTGCAGATGCTCACAAGCCTGCTGAGCCGCCTCACCCTTCTGCCGTGCAACGAACCGACGGCTCGACTGGCCGTTGCTCTCGGGGCTAAGTACGGGTTGCGAGCAGCCGACTCAGTACACCTGGCCACAGCCGTCGAAGCGGGTGCCGAGGTGTTCCTGACCAATAACTCCAAGGACTTTTTTCGCGGCATCACGGAAGTCGAAGTGGTTTACCCAGCGATGCTGTCGACGAGGTGACTGGAGAGGGCCTCGCATAAGGCTCTGCCACGTCGACGTTCGCTACACCTGGGTTCGGTGGAAGTTCAGGTGCGACCTGGACGGCGTCGGGCCGCGCTGGCCTTGGTACCGCGACCCATACGCGGCCGAGCCGTAGGGGTGTTCGGCGGGAGAGGACAGGCGGAAGAAGCACAGCTGGCCGATCTTCATGCCCGGCCAGAGCTTGACGGGCAGGGTCGCCATGTTCGACAGCTCCAGCGTGACGTGGCCGGAAAAACCCGGGTCGATGAAGCCGGCCGTCGAGTGCGTCAGCAGCCCAAGTCGACCCAGCGACGACTTGCCCTCCAGCCTCGCCGCGATCCCCGGTCCCAGTGAGACCTGCTCCCACGTCGAGCCGAGCACGAACTCGCCCGGGTGCAGGACGAACGCCTCCCCGTCGTCTACCGCGATCAGGCGTGTTAGCTCCGGCTGCTCCTCGGCGGGATCGATGTGCGGGTACCGATGGTTCTCGAACACCCGAAAGTACTTGTCGAGACGCACATCGACGCTGGATGGCTGGAGCATCGCCGGCTCCCACGGCTCCAGCGCGATGCCCCCGCCGTCGACCTCGGCCTGGATGTCACGATCGCTCAACAGCATGACCCGAGCCTAACCAGAAACCTTGGCGACGCGGCGTCGCTCGGAAAATATCGGAGGCGAGTTCTAGGCTTCGATCATGGTTACAGCAGGGACGACGAGCCGCCCCGTCACCGGTGCGGCGCTGCGAGATCGCTCGATCCTGCGCCACGAACTCGCGCCCGGCACCGGCCGTCGCATGCTCGTCGAGGCGCGGCCCTTCGTGGGTCTCATCGTGCTGCTCGTCGCCTCTGCCCTCCTCAGCAGCGCTGCCTCCGTGCTGCCGCTGATGCTGTTCCAGCGGATCATCGACGACGGGGTGCTCGGCCGCCGCAGCGAGGTCGTGGTGCAGCTGTCACTCGTCGTCGCCGGGCTCGCCGTGGCAGGGGCGGTGCTGGCGATCGTCGAAAGGTGGTGCAGCGTCCGGATCGGCGAGGGCCTGATCCATCGCCTCCGCACCCGGCTGTTCGAGCATGTCAGTTCGCTGCCTCTGGCGTTCTTTACTCGCACCAATTCGGGCCGACTCGTCTCCCGCCTGGCCGGCGACGTCACCGGCGCCCAGCAGGCCTTCACCGCCACGTTGACCACGGCCGTCACCAACGCGGCGACACTAGCGCTGGTCGTCGGGTCGATGCTGCTGCTGTCGTGGCCGCTGACCCTCGCCGCCCTCGCCCTGCTGCCGGTGTTCCTGATCCCGGCGCGCCTGGTCGCCGCCCGCAAGGCCGCCTGGAGCCGCCTTCGGATGGATCACAACGCCCAACTCACCGAGACCATGACCGAGCGGTTCAGCGTCTCCGGTGCGTTGCTGGTCAAACTATTCGGCGACCCGACGCGTGAACGCGACCGTTTCGACGCGCAGGCCGCCGCCGTCGCCGATGACGGAGTCCGCATGGCCTTGGCGATCCGCGCGTTCGTCGCCGCCTTAACCCTGGTCGGGGCCCTAGCCACGGCCCTGTTCTATGGCTTCGGAGGGCTCGCCGTCATCGACGGCCGGCTGACCGTCGGCACTCTGACGGCCCTGGTCGCGCTCCTCGCCCGGCTGTACAACCCGCTGCTGCAGCTCAGCAACATCCGAGTCGATTTGATGACCGCCATGGTCAGCTTTGAACGCATCTTCGAGGTCCTCGACTTCGCCCCCGCCATCCGCGACGCCCCAGGAGCCGTCGACGTGCCAGCCCCCATCGGCGTCGAGTTCGACGATGTCCACTTCAGCTACCCGGCGGCTGAGGACGCCTCACTCGCCTCCCTGGCGCCCGATGCCGGCCTGGCCGAACGCGCCAGCGGCCCGGTGCTGAAGGGGGTGAGTTTCACCGCTCCGCCCGGTGCTACGGTGGCCCTGGTCGGCGCCTCCGGGGCCGGCAAGACCACCATCACGCACCTGATAGCGCGCCTCTACGACGTAGAGGCCGGCGCGGTCCGGGTCGGTGGTATCGACGTGCGGCGGCTGCGATCGTCGAGCCTGAGGTCGGCGGTCGGCTATGTCACGCAGGATGCCCACCTGTTCCACGACACCATCGCCGCCAACCTCCGCTATGCCAAGCCCGAGGCCACCGAAGCCGAACTCTGGGAGGTCCTCGACGGGGCCCGCCTAGCGGACCTCGTCCGCGCCTTACCCGAGGGGCTCGCGACCGTGGTGGGGGAGCGCGGGTACCGGCTGAGCGGCGGGGAACGGCAGCGCCTCGCGATCGCCCGGCTTCTGCTGCGATCCCCGGCCGTCATCGTCCTCGATGAGGCCACCGCCCACCTCGATACGGAATCGGAGCGCCTAGTCCAAGAGGCGCTCGATTCCGCCCGGGAGGGTCGCACCGCGATCGTCGTCGCCCACCGGCTGTCGACGGTCAAGGGGGCCGACGAGATCCTCGTCCTCGACGGCGGCCGCATCGTCGAGCGCGGCACCCACGACGACCTTCTGGCGGCCGGGGGAGCCTACGCCGCGCTCTACAGCGGCTAGGTCAGCGGGCGCCCTCCAGGATGGCGCGGCTCGCCGACAGCCCGAGGCGCGTCGCCCCGGCCTGGACCATCGCGACCGCGGTGTCCCAATCGCGGATACCGCCTGAGGCCTTGACCCCGAGGCGCCCGCCGACGGTTGCGGCCATCAGTTCGACGGCGTGGACGGACGCGCCGCCGGCCGGGTGGAAGCCGGTCGAGGTCTTCACGAAGTCCGCGCCCGCCGTCTCGGCGGCCTGACAGGCGGCGACGATCTCGTCGTCGGTCAGCGCCGCCGACTCGATGATGACCTTGAGCACGCCGGTGGTGGCGGCCCGCACGGCCCGGATCTCCGCCTCAACCAAGTCCGCGCGGCCTTCCTTGAGGAGGCCAATGTTGATCACCATGTCGATCTCGTCGACGCCTTTCCGCTGAAGCTCGGCGGCCTC
>CAMCJC010000100.1 GCA_945875065.1 uncultured Propionibacteriaceae bacterium
GATGATAATTCCGTTTCATCGGTCCCTGAAGTGCGCGCCGTCGCCCTGCCTGCCTACGAGGTAGTCAGCTTAACCCCCACTATTTACCTGACCAATGAGGACGGGACCTACAGCCTCGACTCGAACGGGCGGCGTCAGGAGCTCGCTATCAGCATGCAGGCACTGGCTAACGGTGGCCCTGAGGGGCACGCACAGGTAGAGACCGTGCTCCGTCTCTATCGTGACTGGATCGAGGCTCGAAAGTCCGAGATTGCCGAGCTGCCGACACGTTTCCACAGCGCTGCCCGTCGGCACATGGCGCTCGCGGAGACGGCCCTCGACCGTATGAAGTCGGGCTGGCATCTGGTCCGCTCCGATCGGACGGCCCAGCAGGCCTTCCGTTGGGCGAATGAGGCCATGCTCCTGCAGCAGGTCCGCTCCAACTTCCCGCTTCGTGAGGTCGTGCGAGGCAAAGACGAGGTGCTCCGAGTCCAAGGAGCGCATCCTGAACCGACAATCCCCCCGGGAAGGGGTACTTGGCGACCATTCCAGATAGCCTTCATCCTTGCTACCCTGCCTGAGTTGGTAGACCCTAACCGGAAGACCCGACATTTGGTCGACTTGATCTTCTTTCCGACCGGCGGAGGCAAGACCGAGGCTTACCTCGGCGCGTGTGCGATCAGCCTGCTTGCGCGCCGTCTGCGCAACCCGGACGACGCGGGTACCGACACTCTGATGCGTTATACGTTGCGGCTGTTGACTGCCCAACAGTTCCTACGCGCTGCCTCGCTGATCTGCGTACTGGAAGCCATCCGCGACGAGCATCCAGAGGTGCTGGGCAGTTCTCCCTTCGGTATCGGGATCTGGCTCGGCGACACATCTACCCCCAACACTTGGAAGAAAGCAGTCGACGTTCTAAAGAAGCTCCGACACGATCCTCACGAGCAGAACCTCTTCCTTCTGCTGCGGTGCCCGTGGTGCGGAGCACAGATGGGCACCAAACGTAAGACCAAAGGTGGCCAGGACGTCATTGGATACAAGCAAGTCAACAACCGGGTTGTGCTGCGCTGCGTCGACTCTCAGTGTCGTTACGCGCGCCGATGCCTACCCGTGCACGTGGTCGACGAAGACATCTACGAAGTTCGTCCGTCGATTGTCATCGGAACCGTCGACAAGTTCGCCATGATGGCCTGGCGCCCGGAAGCCCGGAACCTCTTCGGACTCGATGAACAGGGCGAGCGGGTGGTCTCACCGCCCTCCCTCATCATCCAGGACGAGCTACACCTCATCTCCGGCCCACTCGGATCGATGGTCGGCCTGTACGAAGCCGTAATTGATGAGCTGTGTACTGACCGACAAGGGGAGGAGCCGATTCCACCCAAGATTATCGCCTCGACCGCGACAGCCCGACGCTACGAAGAACAGATCAGGGGCCTGTTCGGGCGCGAGGATGTGGCGCTGTTCCCGCCGCACGGGCTGGAGGAAGGACACTCGTTCTTCGCTGAACCTGCCCGGCAGGCGGATGGTTCGCTGGAGCCGGGACGTCGTTACGTCGGGGTCATGAGTGCATCGCTCGGCTCGATGCAGACCGTCCAGACTCGTGTGGCAGCCGCAACGCTGCAGGCCGCTGCCAAGCTGCCCGAGGAGGATCGTGATGGCTACTGGACCAACCTGAACTTTCTTAATTCTTTGCGCGAGCTGGGCAACACGGTCTCCCTATTGCAGTCTGACGTCCCTGACTACTTGACCGGGCTCATCCGGCGCGACGGCATCCGCCCTCGGTGGCCCAGCCGTACGATGGAACTCACGTCCCGCCGCCGCTCGGATGAGATTCCCAAAGCCATCGAGCAACTCCAAGTGCGTTACGTCCCGGGCTCAGGGGGGCATCAAGCCGTTGATATCTGTCTCGCCTCGAACATTATCGAGGTCGGAGTAGACATTGACCGTCTCGGTCTGATGACCATCGTCGGGCAGCCCAAGACGACAGCGCAGTACATCCAGGTCTCGGGTCGCGTCGGCCGTCGCCCCAACGTCAGCCCCGGGCTGGTGATCACGATCTATGGCGCAGCAAAACCTCGTGACCGCAGCCACTATGAACGCTTCCAGACCTATCACCAGCAGCTGTACGCTCAGGTCGAACCGACCTCCGTGACCCCGTTCGCCACGCCGGTTCTGCGTCGGGCGCTACACGCGGCGGCAGTGGCTTACATCAGGCAGTCGGTCCCGACAGACCTAGCACCGTACCCGTTCCCCGCCGACGCGTATGACGAAGCGGTCCGGCTCCTCCTTGAGCGTGCGCGTATCGTGGATGCCGACGAGCAGCCGACGCTGGAACAAATGGCACTCAAGCGGGCGCGGCAGTGGAACGGTTGGGAACGCACCAGCTGGGACGCTAACCCCGCGCCTTGGGGGGATCCGAAGCAGGGTCTCATGCGCTTCGCGGGAACCCTTCCTGACCTAGACAGCAAAGCCACGATCTGGGATGTGCCCACTAGCATGCGCAACGTCGACGCCGAGTGCCGACTCGCGATCACGCTGGCCTATGCCCACGCTGATGCTGATGTAGAGGATGAATCATGAGCACTGGAGCGATGAGGCGGGGCCAACTCGTTACTCCATTTGGCGTTGGCGCCATGAGCATCCTTGTTGATGGAACCTCAGTCATTACTGCGGGGCTGGATCACTGGTACGAGCCAGACGACGCCAGCAGCCTGGCACTTGAGGAGTATCAGGAACACGACTGGCGCCTCGAAGCACGCCTGGGGGTCTCAGAGTTCCGCCTCCCTCCCGACTACCGCTACCGGGGACAAGGCAAAGACAACCGTAACGTCAAACTCACCGTGCCCGTGCTGCGTTTCCCGCGTTGGTGCTTCTGCATGTTCTGCAAACGTCTAGAACGCTCCACGCTCACCATGCAGCAGGCGGTGGTCTGCCAGGACAAGGCGCACGGAGGGAAGTACAAGCCTCGCATGTCGCAGGTGCCATTCGTGGCGGTCTGCGTCGCTGGGCATCTTGACGACTTTCCGTTTGACAAGTGGGTTCACCGTTCCCATGACCCGTCTTGCAACGGTACGCTGCGGCTCAAGTCTGTTGGTGGCGGCGGCCTAGAGGGTCAGCGCGTCGTGTGCGATGGTTGTCAGAAGTGGCGTGACCTGCGTGGTATCACAGAGGCGCGCTTTGTCCGAGGGGAAGAGCATACGAACCTCAGCGACCAACTTTCTTCACCCAACGACCCCTATCTCTGCACCGGGGCACGCCCTTGGCTTGGCGAACTCGAAGGAGCGTGTGAGCGGCCCATGCGTGGTGCTCTACGTGCTGCGGGCAATGTCTACTTCCCGAAGGTCGAGTCCTCTATCTACCTGCCCCGTAAGGAGGGTGCAGTCAGTGCTGAGATGCACGAGCTGATGCGTCACCCCGCAGTGGATGCGACCATGCGCCTTCTTGGCACGTTGGTCGGGGGGAGTCTTGAGGCTGGGGCGCTGCGTGGTCACCTCCGGCGGAGTCTACCGCCGGAGCTTTTCGGCCTAATCTCAGACGATGAGCTGATTGCCGGCTACCGCGACCTCCTTGGCACCGGGGAAGTGGAGCCGTCGCGAGGCGATGACTCTAATGCTGAGCTCCTTACCGGCGACGACGAGTGGCGCTACCCAGAGTTCCACCAAATCCGGGAGACGCCTAAGGACGACTACCTAACAGCCACAAACCCTGGCATCCACTCCACTCTAGACTCGTATCTCGAGCGAGTGCGCTCGGTCGATGTGCTCCGCGAGACCAGGGCGCTTCGAGGTTTCACCCGAGTCCGGGACGGAGTCCTGAAGCTCAGCGAGGGAAAGGCTCTATTACGCAGAGAGTCGCTGCTCCCCGACCAGGACTGGTTGCCCGCCTACGTCGTGAAGGGGGAGGGTATTTACCTTGAGCTCGCCCCGGCGCGGTTGGCCGCTTGGGAATCCCGTGCTGAGGTCCAAGCGCGAGCTCAGAAGATCACCGACCGCTACGGGCAAGTGGCCGCCACACGGGGTCTTCCGGAACGCACACTCACGCCGCGCTTCGTGCTGTTGCACACACTGGGGCACCGGCTGATCAACGAACTGGTTTTCGCCTGCGGGTACAGTTCCGCTTCGCTGCGTGAGCGGCTTTACGTATCGACCGCTTCCGATCGCGAGATGGCCGGGCTTCTGATCTACACCGCCGCAGGTGACTCTGAGGGCACTATGGGGGGTCTGGTTCGAATGGCCCGTCCCGACAACCTGCGATCAGTGTTCACATCGGCCCTCGCCGATGCTCGATGGTGCTCGACCGACCCCGTCTGCATGGACGCTGGGGACAAGGGCCAGGGGCCGGACTCCTGCAACCTGGCTGCCTGCCACGGCTGTGCGCTGCTACCGGAGACCAGTTGCGAGGAGTTTAATCGCTTCCTCGACCGAGGATTGGTCGTCGGGACGTTCGCAGACCCGACCTTGGGCTACTTTTCGACGTTCACATGAGCTAAGACCGAGAGTCAGGGCGGTCCCTCTGGTTGCCGGGAGGACGTGTGTCGCGCCCCAGGGCCCGTAGTGATGCACGGCACGAGTCCCTGGTGGTCGTGGGGCACTGATCCGCGTGACGGAATCGGGCGGAACCCAGGCCGATGAGGTGTTCGCCGTCGTCGACTAACTGAGCGTGAGGTCATTAGCGGCCCACCTCGTGAGTGATGCAGCATTCTCGGCATGGAGCTTCAGGACCTGCTGCACACCAACCTGAAGGCCTAGCGGGCCGCGCTGTGGCTCAAGCTCGACGGGATGAGCGAGCGCGAAGCCCGTCTGCCGCGCACCTCGACTGGGACGAACCTTCTCGGGCTGCTGAAGCACTGTGCCGACATCGAAGCCGGTTACTTCGGGGAGGTGCTCGGCCGCCCGGCTGGGCTGGCGATGCCGTGGGCCGAGCCGGGCACGCCGTTCGAGGACAATGCCGACTTCTTCGCCACGGCTGACGAGTCGATGGCAGAGATCCTGGAGTTCTGCCAGGCCTGCTTCGACCAAGCCGACACGGTCGTCGAGGAGCTGCCCATCGACGCCCCAGGTGCGGTCCCGTGGTGGCCGGAGGACTGTCGGGTGGTGCCCCTTGGGCAGATCATCCTGCACGTCGCAGCAGACGAGGCCCGCCACGCGGGTCACGCCGACATCCTCCGCGTCGTCGACGACAACGCACGGGCTGGTCACGGGAGAGGTAGCAGGCCTACGTCGCTGAGCTGAAGAGGAACGCGGAGGGACGCTGACCTGCGGCCCAGGACTCGAAGTGCTCCACTAGCGCGGTGCCGGTGCCGTGTCCGGTCGCGGCTGGGTGACCAGCGATGAGTTGGGACGTGGGTTGGTCGTCCTCAATGGGGAGGAGGTGGTCGGCTGCGAAGCCGACGACAGAGCACCTCGGCGTCGCGGGCTGGGAATGGAGATCCAGAGGGCGGAGCTGTATCCCTAGCGTTTCAGCCTATTGGCCACGGCGCACGGAGACCTGGGCTCGACGGACTGTCATGAGGACTTGCTGGAGGAATGGACGCTCGTGATTCCGTGCCGGTAGATGGGGTCCTCGCTGGTCAACGCGTCCACTCGATCCGCGAACGACCGCCGCTGGTCCTTGGGGAGAAAAGTGGCGAGGTTCATGAAGGCCCAATGCATCGACTTGGGATGCACGCCCCGGAGCCGCTTCTCGAAGAAGCGGGGCTTCTTGGCACTGTCTGAGGTGGGCCGCATCCAAAGGCGGGCGTGGTGGGCGACCGAGTTGCGCAGATACGCCAGAGACTTTACCTGCGTCTCGAAGACCTGAGCGCCGACGTCAAGGTCCTTGGCGACGGCCTTCCAGACTGGGGAGGAGGAGTCAGTGTCGCAGTTCATGATGAACTGACCGAGCAGACCGAGACTAAAACTGTCCACGACCGCCCACAGGGGGAGGTCGGCGGCGAGCTTAAGGCAGTCCGAGCGGCATTGCACCTCGTAGCGGCGCGGCTTGCTGATGCCCCTTAGTTGCGCTGCCTGCTGCAAGCACTCGTTCACGTAGGGCTCGTCGTGCCGGTAGATGTGTACCAGGAGGCTTTCGACCATCCGGTCTTGGCTGGTCGTCGGATCGGTTGCTCGGTACGGGGTGGGCTGGAGGAACGAGTTGGATGGGTCAAACTTGGTGCAGTACTTCTCCACCGCTGCCGAACGCAGTCGCAACTCGGCGCTTCTCAGCCCCTCGTGGACCAAAGCAGAGACGCGTGTGTCGAGATCGATGACGCGGAACACGTCGTCCGGGTGCTTCCGGTCCACCTGGATCTGCCGGCGCCCGACCAACGCGCGGTAGTTGCGGGCGTAGCCGAGGAAGTAGTGGAAGTTGGTCTCGGCCAGTCGCGCCCGGTGAGTGTCGTCTACGCTCCCGTGAGCGAAGTACTCCCGGTCGTACAGGTACTGCACACGCTCCTCGACCGTCAGGAAGGGAGGGGCTGACATGACAAGTACCTTAGGAAGAAGAGGGCCCCCGCAGTGCGCGTCATCACCGGAGGCGAGAGAGGCGGCGGGGGGACTATTGGGTTCAAATATAGCAACGATGAGTCAAGCCCTGTCCAATCTGTGCGCCCGCAGCGGAACGTGTCGCATGACCCTAGTGCGCTGACCGTCAGCTTCATGGGTAAGCGTGGCGTAGAGACGTCACCACCGAAGCCGTAGGTCCTGATCTCGCTGGCGGGCTTCTTCTTGGGCGGGAGGCCAAGGGCCTCTCGGGCTTCATCGCGGGGTTTGCGCCGCAGCTGATGGGGATTGGGGAGGTCGCGAACCTGGTCGGCCGGAACGGGCCACGGTTGTCAGTGACGAGCGTGATCGGCACGACTTCCCCGGCGTCGGTCCAGCGGTCCAGCCCGTAGGGCAGCAATGCGGTCGCCTCCTGCAATGCCATTTCGACCACGACGGCGAAGGTGCGGAGCCAAGACCTCGCATTCGTCCCGGTGACGACCAGCCGTTCGTCACCTCATGGGGCCCGCGGACGCCGAGCGCGGGTACCGCCCATCGACGGGATCAGCGCAGCGGTTCGAGGGCACCGAGAACCTCGTTGAGGGCCTCCGTGCTGGAGGGGTGCGTCCAGATGCCGTCACGCAACTCGTCGGCGGTGACGCCGGCACGCATCGCCAGGGCGATGAGGTTGATGATCTCCTGCGAGTCAATGCAGAACACCGTCGCCCCGAGGATCTCGCGGGAGTCGGCGTCGACCAGCACCCGGATGAGCCCGTGAGTCTCCCCCACGATCTTCGGGCGCGGCATGGCCGCGATCCGGGCGACCGACTTCGCCGCGACGAGCACGTTGCGGCCGCTGTCACGGGCCTCAGCGGTGCTCAATCCGACGAACGACACGGGCGGGGTCAGGAAGGTGGTGTGCGGCACCGCCACCCGGTCGCTGCGGCGACGTCTGCCCTCGCCGTAGAGCGCATCCCAGACGATGCGGTTGTCGTCGAGAGAGATGTAGGTGAACTGCGGGCCGCCGTTGACATCGCCGACGGCGTAGACGCCCGCTGCTGTGGTCCGCAGCTGGTCGTCGACCACGATGAATCCGCGCTCATCGACGTCGATACCGGCCACATCCAGCCCGAGGCCCTCCGTGGCGGGGACACGACCGATGGCGACCAGGACCGCGTCCGCAGGATGGTCGCCGACGGTGGTGCGCACCACGGCATGGTCGCCGACCTCGTCGACCGCGGTGACCTGCACCGACTGCAAAATACGGACCCCCCGGTCCTGCAGCGCGGCCCTCGCGGCGTCGGCCACGTCCCGGTCGAGCCGCGGCAGAAACTCCTCGCCGCCATCGAGGACGGTGACCTCGGCGCCGAACTGCGCGAACATGCCCGCGAACTCCAGCCCGATGAAGCCGCCGCCGACGATGACGAGCCGCCGGGGCAACGGGTCGACGTGCTGGATGGTGGTGGAGTCATACACGCGCGGCCCGTCGCCGCCGGGCACATCGAGGCGGCGCGGGACGGCACCGGTGCCGACGACCACGGCGTCCGCGGTGACGCGCAGTTCGCCATCGGGGGTCTCCACGGCCACAGTGCGTTCGGCGACGTACCGCGCGGTGGCGTGGTTGAGAGTGCTGCCGGGCTTCTCCAGCATGGCGTGATTCGCGGCGTTGAGAGTGGCGATGAGCTCATCGCGCCCGGCCACAGCGGAGCGGAAGTATTCGGCGGGGTTGTCATCCGGGCGCCGCTGCTCCGCGGAGACGACGAGGTCCTTCGTGGGGACGCACGCGATGTTGATGCACGTCCCGCCGTACA
>CAMCJC010000101.1 GCA_945875065.1 uncultured Propionibacteriaceae bacterium
AACACCGCAGCCCGAACCCAGCTCGCGACGACTTGACAAACATAGGAGATTCAACATGACTGTCGCATCGCTCTGCGCACCCGTTGAGCACGCCATCGCCCACCTCAAGAACTGGAGGATCCTCGCAACCGGCTACCGCAACCGCCCACAAGAACTACCTCTAGCTATCGAAACGGTCGCCAAACTCGAACTCTATCGACTCGGAAGGTAACCATGAATAGTACCCTCATAACCGTCGTCATAGACGAGGGTCACGAGCTCCAGGAGGCGACCGGCCGGGTCGACGGCGATCATGAGCCAACGACGCGGATCGTCCTCCTCGTCAAGCGGGCGTGAGCTCAGCACGTGGGAGGCCGCGTAGCGAACGGCCTCGTCGTCGAGATGATCGCGGCGGTAGTGCTTGCGAGCCGAAGAGTGCAGGTCAGGCACTGTGTGCCCACTCGCGCACGGCTGCTCGGACTGCGTCTGAGCGAGTGGCTAGGCCCTCGGCCTCGGCTCTGGCCATCAGTGCCGCGAGAGTGGCCTCGTCGAGTCGGACCGGAACAACCACGCCAGGCCCCTCGCCCACCGGTGGGCGGCCTCGACGCGCCCTGGGCAGCTGGGACAGGTCGTAGCCGGCCTCGGCCTCGTCAGCCCAGGCCTGAATCTGCTCGTCGCTCACGATCCCGCCGTGAAGGAGGTGCTCACCCACACACATAGCGTATACGAAATGCCATCGAGGCGCGGCGTGTGGGCGCGCACGTCGCCCCTACCCCGTAATCCCCTCCAGCAGCGGGCTCCTCCGCCCACTCCAGGAGATGGCGAGCTGGTCGCGGGCACGGGTCGCGGCCACGTACAGCTAGGGAGCGCTCGCGCAGGAGGGCGTCGCTCCGCTCGGCGTCGGAGTAGTCCATGTCCCTGAGGACGCGGGGGATAGAGGCCTCGGAGACGTCGAAGAGCAGTACCTTGCGGAACTCCAGACCCTTGGCCCGGTGCATCGTCATGACGACGGGCCGCCCCGCCCCGGCGGCCCGCTCCGCACCGGCGCCCCGTCCTTTGCAGGCCTCTTGCCAAGCGGCTTCCAGACGGCGGCGGGCGCCACACCTCGCCTCATCGAAGGCGTCGCGGACGTCGGAGGCCTGGGCGATGGATGGTGGAGGGTGTCGAGCGGGGCGTCGGCGGCCTGGCAGGCAGCGCCGTAGGCCAAGTGGGCTCACAGAGTGAGGCCGGGGTGGGCGAAGGGCTGAGACAGGCAATGCGATCTCACCCGCTTGATGTACATCTCCGAGTCTTCTGCGCATAATGGACGTTATGAACGAGGTGAGCATCACTGATGCGCGCAGCCGACTCGCCGACGTCATCGACGACGCCCGTGTGCGCCACACCCCGGTCTTCCTTACTCGTCGGGGGCGTCGGGTCGCTGCGGTCATCGATGCGGAAGACCTTGAGCGCCTGACGGAGGCTGCGGAGAACCTCGCGGACATCGAGGCCGCGGAAGCTGCACGCGCCGAAATCGCTGAGAACGGCACCGTTCCCTGGGATGAGGTCAAAGCGGAGCTCGGGCTTGCATGACCTACAGGATCGAGCTCAGCTCCGCGACGGTACGTCAGCTGCGCAAGCTGGACGGGCATGCGCGGCGTCGGGTCCAAGCAGCGATCGAGCTGCTCGCCCAGGAACCTCGCCCGGCGGGCGCGAAAAAACTTGTCGGCGGACACGGTGAGTGGCGCGTACGCACGGGCGACTACCGGATCGTCTACGAGATCAACGACGGAGTGCTAGTGGTCCTCGTGCTCGCCATCGGCCACCGCCGGGAGATCTACCGGCAGAGGTGACGGTGAATGCTTGCTCTCATAGATGGTCTCGTGAACTCGGAGCGGCTGTGGCGGGCAGAACGTGTGCAGTCACTCAAGTGCGAATTACCAATCAGTCGTCATACCAGTGAGAGTTGTCTCGATCGGCAGCAAGAAGTATATACTCGATATTCGGTCGCTTGAACGTGGCAATCAGCGGCAGGCTGCCCACTGTGTTGGCGACAAGAGCTTCTGTGATGGCTTCATCTAAGAAGAACGCTCCCGCGAGGGCGTCACAGTTCGGGCATCCATGGCTCAGGTAAGATCCAGCCCTCTTTGAGTGTCGGGTCTTGATCGTATGCGCCAGAGGTGACCCGCATAGAATAAGGCACTCCTGGAGGTAGGCGAGGCGTAGGTCGGATACCGCTCGGATAACGGAGTAGGTGTCGGTGAACCCATCGACATGGATGAGCGCTGGAACCCAGTTCGTGAAATGGCATCGCCAGCACTCCCATTCGACACCGCGCACGACAAGCGGTATCTGCTCATCCGCAAATTCGTGAAGTAGCGCCTGGGCGGCTTGGGTCAGAGATCTCACAGACTCTCCTTCAGGGTGCTCGTGATGCGTTTTCATGTCGACTCCTCCGATACGAATCCGCTATGAAGCGGGTCCCATAGCAGGTTGTGGTCGAGAATCTCACCATTGACGCCCAGGCGTTGGGCGATCCAGTAACGCAGAACCAGAAGGTTCTCTCGAAGCGTATTGAGTGTGGTCAGATGGTCGGCCTCTTCCCGGTCTCCGTGCTTCACCCCCATGTAGATTGCGGCAACGCTTCTTCCAGGCCTCAACCTCGTCCTCCTTGAGAGGGAGTGCCTTCATGTCACTGAGGATGACCTCGAGCACATCCATGAAGGACAGCTGTCCGCGACTGTTGAGTTGAGTACCTTAGGTTCCGTCTCCGCCAGGCCCTCAAAGATCGAGTGCTTCGCAGTCCCGAGCAGCCTGTATGCGTCGCGGTACGTCGTCCGGCCCTCCAAGGCAGAAGAGACCACGGCCCGGGTGAACGGCCGCCCAAGCCGTCGGATCTGGGTGTTGTAGTAGTTCCCGCCCTCACCGCCATTTTCCTGGGAGTCCATGAGATCCAACACGCGCCTGCGTTCGGCGTCATACCGTGTCATGTACTCGCCCCACGGCAGAGAACCAATGTCCCTGAGCCTGGAGAGGACGACGAGGGTACTCACCTTGTACCGGCGAGCGAGCCGATCCAACTCGTCCTCGTCGTAGGTCCCATCCCACTCCCCCCGGAGGGAGCTGGGAGGGACGAGCACCTCCGCCGCGACCTGGTTGCACCAGCGCTCCTCGGCCTGTCCATCGCGAGCGTCGACGGCGTCGGACAGGGCGCTGTGCCCCAGCCAGAGGTGGGCGAGCTCGTGAACGCGAGTGAAGATCTGCGCAGCCTTCGTGTCCGCGCCGTTGACGAAGATGAGTGGGGCGACCTCGTCGGCCAGGGTGAAGCCCCGGAACTCCCCCGGGTCGAGAGGACGGTGCGTGTTGGTGCCGACCACCCCGTTGACCATGACCAGGACGCCCAAGGACTCGACGCGCTCGATGAGGTCGGTCATCGCGTCGGACCAGCTCTTCACGGATCGCTCGTCGAGACGGAGCGAGGAACGCATGTGAGTGGCGACCTCCTCCACCGGAGTGGAGAGCGTTACGGAGCCGACGAAGCCGAGTGGGGTTGCCCCGGAGTCCAGGGCCTCGTCGCGGTACCAGTCCTGGCGCCTCTGACAGAGGTAGATTGTCTCCAACAAGTCGGCCGAGGGCTCGTCCACTCCAGCGTCGCGCATGGTTCGCATATCCGGGATGGGGAGGTCCTCCACAGGCGGCTCGGATAGGAAGAGGAGCCCGAAGGGCGCGTGGGTGTCGACGGCGAACTTCTCGATCTGCTTGAGGGTAGGGCGAGCGGTCCCTTTTACCCATGCGTCGAACTTGGGGGCGCGCCGGCGGGTGGTCTCGTCGTCCCAGCGCGCCCGCCGCACGGCCCAGCGCAGCAGGTCGGGTGCGACATCAACACGGACAGTCCCCATGGCCCCTCCTCTGCTCCAAGACATGCAGCAGCCCGCCCCATACTACTGCCCGCATGAACAGCGGCATGACGTCCGGCCGAAGCGGCAGACCAGCTCGGGCGCTGGCGGACAGCATAAGTGGTGTACCACGACACGGGATGCGACTGACGACTCGAAGGCGATGCAGGCCTTCACGGCGCAGGGCCTCGGCGCAGATCGTCGCAAATGCGATAACTAGGCTGAATACTCCTCCAGCGCTCAGCTCTCACCAGCCACGACGGGGAACCGCCACCGGACCCCGAGAACCTAGCGCCGCGTTGATCCGTTCGAGTTCGATCAGGACCGGAGCGACGTCCAGCGGTGTCGCGATATCGCGGCAGCGATGCGCCAACTCGGCTAGGGCGACGGCGTCAGCACGCCCCTGTTCCACGACCTCCGCGACGCGGGGCATCATCCCCGCGACCTTCGGATCCGGGTCGCTCGCGGCCAGAGTGCGCCAGTTGTCGATCAGCGCCGTAGGCATCTCGACCAGCCCGGAGAGCTGATCCGCTTCACCGCTCGCCTCCGCTGCGAGACGGGCGTTGGCCACCAGGTCGGTGGCAGCGTTGCGTACGTGATCGCCGAGAGCCTGAACGAGGTGACGAATCGCCTCGGCCGGGTCGGTGGGGCCAACCACCCCGTCGATCGCCTCACACGCGAACTGGGCGACGGCGTCGTTGTGCAGGGAGGCCAGCGCGATCAGGAACCGCCCCCGCAGGCAGGAGGCCCGCAGATTGTTCAGGCGGACGACGAGGCCCCGGTTCATGTCCGAGATCTCTTGGATCATCGACGTCCACACGTTGATCGACAGCATGATCGGCGAGAATCCACCGCCTTGGGCCTCAAACTCGCGAGCGGTCGCCTCACTGCGGGCAATGGTCGCGGTGAGCTTCTCGATCCCCGCGACGAGGGCGTCGGCTGTCGCTTGCAGACGTCCCAGGTGCGCCACCCACTCCGCGGTCAGCGCATGGATACGGGAGGCAGAGGCAAGGACGTCGGCGAACGGCCCGTACCCCCGGCGCGTTGGGAAGTCCGATGTAATCTCGGCCCGGGCGAGCATCTCGGCGGGCAACGCGGCCCAGATGAACTCGTCATAGGTCTCGAAACCAGCGCCGCGTAGCAGCTCGGCTAGGTGACCAAGGCCATGCTCGGCAGCGTCACGGGCACTCACCCCACGCGCCCGGGCCTGGAGCTCCCCCGGACGAACCGCGGCGTAAAGCGATCGGGCGGCATCGAGCAGGTCTTGGCGGCACGGCCTGGCACGAACCGACAGGTACTTGTCGCCCAAGGGGGTGACGGTCGCGAAGACGGTGTAGCGGCTGCCATCCCCGGCGAGATTGTCGACGTACGCGCAGAACGGCTTACCCGACTCCAGCGTGTCCCACATGAGTTTAAAGGCGCCCCCAGGCATGTCGGGATGGCGGATGATGCTGTGCGGGGAACCGATCAGCTGGCTAGCCGGATAGCGGGCCAGCCGTTCAAAGACACTGTTGCCGTGCAGGATGATGCCGCGGGCATCCGTCGTGGAGAAGAACAGCTCGTCGGGAGCCACCTCATGGGCTGCCCCCGTCGGTTGTGGTCTGCGCATGACTAGCACGCTACAGCCCCAAAGCCCCTTCTCAACGCCAAACAACGGCACCAATCAGGCTTCGAAGCGTCGGCCAGATAGCTTCTCGAATGCTTCGACGTACCGAGTGCGAGTCGCCTCGATCACAGCGCTGGGCAGCGCCGGCGGCGTCGAGACCCGGTCCCAGCCGGATTCCTTGGCCAGCCAATCGCGGACGAACTGCTTGTCAAAACTGGGCAGCGAAACGCCCGGCTGCCACAGGTCGGCGTCCCAGAATCGCGACGAGTCGGGGGTGAGGACCTCATCGGCCAAGACGAGTGTGCCGTCGGCGCGACGTCCGAACTCCAGCTTCGTGTCGGCCAAAAGAATGCCGCGCTCCCGCGCGATCCGCTCAGCCCTGGTGTAGATGGAAAGGGTGGCATCGCGAAGTTCGGCGGCGAGGTCGTCGCCGTGAAGGCGGGCGATCGTGGCGAAGTCGACGTTCTCGTCGTGCTCCGCCTTGATCGCGGGCGTGAAAATCGGCTCGGGCAGCTTGTCGCCGTCGCGCAGGCCCTCCGGCAGCGCAATCCCGCACACGGTCCGCGAAGCCTGATATTCGGCCCAGCCGGAGCCGGTGAGATACCCGCGCGCGACGCATTCGACCGGCACCATCTGAAGCTTCTCGACGACGAGTGCCCTGCCCGCCACCGGCTCCGGTACTTCAGCGGAGACGACGTGATTCGGCACTCCCAGCTGCTCGAACCACCACAGCGACAGCTGCGTCAGCACTTTCCCCTTGTCAGGGATCTGGGTGGGCAGAACGTGGTCGAACGCCGAGATGTTGTCGGTGGCAACCATCAACACGTCGCCACCGGGTAGGGAGTACATTTCACGGACCTTGCCGGCGTAAAGCAGGGGCAGGCCGAGCGATTCGAACTGGCTCACCAGGCCAGCCTAGGACTCCTCGTCAGGATCGGGAACGGAACTCGTCGATGATCGCGACGCCCGCGGAGGTGCCGATGCGCGTCGCACCGGCTTCGACGAACGCCAGCGCGTCCTCGAGAGTGCGGATGCCGCCGGCCGCCTTGACCTGCACGAAATCCCCAACGGCCTCCTTCATCAGCCTCACGTCCTCAAGGGTGGCGCCGCCAGTCCCGAATCCGGTAGAGGTCTTGATGAAATCGGGGCGGACGTTTGCCGCGATCCGCGATATGACCCGCTTCTCGTCATCGGTCAGATAGCAGTTCTCGAAGATCACCTTCGAGAGGATCCCCGCTGCCCGGCACACCTCGACGATGCGACGCATCTCCTCCTCGATGTAGTCGAGGTTGCCAGCCTTCAACTCGGTGATGTTGATGACATAGTCGATCTCGTGCGCGCCGTTTTCGATGGCGTCCTTGACTTCATGCACCTTGTCGGCGATCGTCACCTGACCAAGTGGGAAGCCGATCGCCGCGCCAACGTGGACGCCCGTGCCCTTGAGGTGCTCGGCGCACTGCGCCACCGGGTATGGGTTGATCGCTACCATCGCGAACCCGTATTCCTTCGCCTCCGCGCACAGCTTCGCGAAATCTTCTTTGGTGGCGTTCGGTTTGAGGTTGGTGTGGTCGATCATCGCGGCTAGCTGATCGAGGGTGATGCTCATAGGTTGTCCTATCTCATTCAATATTGGCATGGATGGAACGCATAGTTTCCTCAGGGATGCCGCGGCGGGATTTCAGGTCCAATACCAGGCCCTCCAGCAGCAGAAAGGTCGCCTGCTCAAACAACGAGCCCATCGGCTGCCGGCTCGGCGAAGCCGTGACAGCGACGACGACATCGGCTCCCTCCGCCAGCGGCGAGTCCAGCGTGCCGGTGATTACGGCGACCCGCACCCCGACGTCGCGCGCCACCTGGGCGGCCCGGAGCGGCCCCGACGTCGTGCCGGAGTTGGAGGCGACGACCAGCAGGTCGCCGGGCGCGATCGCGGGAGTGGTGATATCGCCGACGCGGTGGACCGCGAACCCGAGGTGGACCAGGCGATTCGCGAACGCCCCGAGCAGTGCCCCGGACCTTCCGGCACCCGCGACGAACACCCGCCGGGCGGCGATGATCTCATCGCCCAAGCTGTCGACGCTCGCCCCGGCGAGGGCCCGCTCCAACTCAGCACGAACGAGCGCTAGGCCCGACTGGGTCACGGACGCAGGCCCCGCTCGTTGCCGCCGACCTCCGGCGGGACGATGCCGTACTCCGGCAGTGGTTCCTCGGCCCAGTAACCGCCGGGCGCGAAGAGGGAGTCGACGACCTGCCGCAGCAGCCCGGTCTCGTTCAGCACGTCGAGGACGGCGTAGCGGGAGCGGATCGTCTGCGCCTGGAAATACGTGGCATGCAGCTTCTCAAGCGAGATCCCGACCTGTAGCGGGTGATACACGGCTCCGACTTCGCGGAGCATGTCTCGGATTCGCGGGGCGGTCGGAACCTGGGCGCGCAGACGCCCCCGGATCTCGGGCCAGACCCGCTCGATATCCGCGATCCGCTGCGGCAGCTGCTCGCGCGGCACGTACTTGCCGTCGGCCTGCGCGGCGGCGGCCTCGGCAATCGCGGGGATCGTCTGCAGCGACCGCGCGTATTCCTGGTTCTCCTCCCGGCTCGGCCAGCTTGCGACCACCGCATCGACGTCGACGGCAAAGTCGAAGTCGATGATCGCGTCGTAGACGGCGGCGATCGCGACCGTCCCCAGTCCGACCTTCGCGCCGTGCGATAACGGCAGCGGCCAGTCCAGGCCGTAGCCC
>CAMCJC010000102.1 GCA_945875065.1 uncultured Propionibacteriaceae bacterium
ACAACTAATCACCGTTGCACACACCACCTGAAACCGCCCCTAGCCACAACACCCCTTGTTCACCCAAAACGGCGATTCGCGCCCGGGGAGGGCCTGCGCGTCAAGGCACGGCACGACGGGTCGAGACACGGCACGGGGCGACGCACCAGGACAGCCGATAAGTCGACAAACAGGACTGCGCGTCACACGCGAGCCGCGGAGACGATTCCAACCGACGCTCGTGACGCGTCGTACCGCACTATTGCATCGGAGTTCCGAACACGTTCCGACTACACTGGTGTCATGACGGCGTCAGCCACCAACCCCAACACTGTTCGGCGCTCCTCGGATCTCAGCAAACGGCCGGCAGAGGTGTTCGCCGCTGCTGACCAGCAGCCCGTCACGATCACACGACGCGACGGGGACCCCCTCGTCCTCATGTCGCGGCGGCAGGTCGACCAGCAAGCGAAACTCTTGGAGGTCGCGGCACAACTCGTCGGCGTATTGCTCGACGAGACCGCCTCCCCAGCCGAACGCCTGACCACCGCCTTCCCGTGGATGCTCGCCCTAGCCCCCGCCGACCGCGAGGCCTGCGCGCGAGAACTGATCGACGCCGCCCGGGCTTCGTTCTCCACGAACCAACCAGCGCTCCTACTCACCGAACTCACGGCCTGGCAGGAAACGGCCGTTGCAGTCGCTGCCGGTTGGGACAAGGCCGACGTGCAGTGGCTGAATCAACCGACCATCGTCGAGCACCCGACCCCATGACCCCGACCAAGAAGGGCAATCTGGTCCCACGGCCTCCCAAGCGCACGGAGTACGAGATCCGCTTCGCTACGACTAACGCCCAGAGAGGATGGCGGGATCTCGTCGCAACTGCGCGCAACGCGATGGCAGACACCTGGGACTTCCTGACAACCACGCCTTTGACAACCACCCCCATCAACTATCGGCTCCGGGGAGCACTCGGCGTCATCACGCGCGGCGGAAAGACCCACGAGCGGTGGCAGCACAAACCAACTCTCAAAGGGTCGGCACGGATCTGGTTCTACGTCGACGGATCCACCGTGTTCCTCGAACAAATCCACACCAGCCACCCCAACCAGACGAAGTAGCGGCATCTCATCCGTCCGCACTAGCGCTCCGTCGCTCACTTCGTCAGATACTCCCAGGGGTATGCACGAATCGCCGGGCAAAGCCAACGAGCCATACAAAACCCCTAGCCACAAACCACCCCATTCACCCAAAACGGCGATTCGCGCCCGGGGAGGGACTGCGCGTCACACGCGAGCCGGGGAGGCGCTGCCAACCGACGCTTGTGACGCGTCGGCGCTTACCGGCGCAGAGCGGCTACCGCTTCTAGGAGGCCGTCGGCGACCTCGCGCTTGGAACCCGCGACGTCAGCGACCACCTCGTCGTGTGCGTCGAGGACGAAGATGCGGTTGTCACCGGTTTCGAAACCCTTCTCCCAGCCGACCTCGTTGACCGCTAGGAGGTCGACGCCTTTGCGGCGACGCTTGCGGACGGCCCGCTCCAGCAGTTCGGCGCCGCGGGCGGTCTCGGCCGCGAACCCAACTATCACCTGGCCCGGGCGACGATCCGCCGCCAGGCCGGCGAGGATGTCCTCGTTCTCCGTCAGCTCAAGCGTGGGGATGCCGCCGGATTCCTTCGTGAGCTTGCCGTCCGCGACCTCCTTGACCCTGAAATCCGCGACCGCCGCCGCCATGACGACGACGTCCGCCTGTGCGGCGAATCCCCGCATCACCTCGCCCAGTTCGGCGGCCGAGCCAACCGGCGTGACCTCGCACGGACCCGCCTCGGCCAGCACCGCCTGCTCGATGTTCGCGGCCGCGAGCAGCACCGTCGCGCCCCGATCGGCGGCGGCCCGGGCGATCGCGACCCCCTGCTTCCCGCTCGACCGGTTGCCGATGTAGCGGACCGGGTCTATGGGCTCGCGCGTGCCGCCGGCCGAGACCGCGACGACGACGCCCTCAAGATCCCTAGGCCGGACGACAGCCAGCGCCGCCGCCACGATCTCCTCCGGCTCACACATGCGGCCCGGCCCGGAGTCACCTCCGGTGAGCGGCCCGTCGGCCGGCCCGACGACGTGGACGCCGCGCTCTTTGAGCGTCGCGATGTTCGCCATCGTCGCCGGGTGTCGCCACATCTCGGTGTGCATCGCGGGCGCAACGACCACCGGTGCCTTCGTGGCGAGCAGCGTCGTGCCGAGGAGATCGGAGGCGAGTCCGGCCGCCATTGATGCGAGCGTGGTCGCCGTTGCCGGGGCGACGATCACCAGGTCCGCCCGCTGCCCGAGCGCGACGTGGCGGACGCGCGGCACATCGTCGTGGACGGACGTAGTGACCGGATTTCGGCTGATCGCTTCCCAGGTGGGGAGCCCTACGAACCGCAGTGCCTCCTCGGTGGGGACGACGTGGACATCGTGTCCCGCGCCGACCAGCAACCTGACGAGGTGAACCGCCTTGTAAGCCGCGATTCCTCCAGTGACCCCAACAACGATGAACATGCCCCTATTCTCACTCGGCGATGGCCTCCCCCGCTTCCTCACGCAGTTTCCGGTTGGCCCGCTCGACGTCGAGACGTGTCAGCAGCAAGAAGATGACGACGTTCGCAGCCAGTGGCAGCCACACATACATCACGTACAGCATCTGGATGGCCGAGCCGGACTGCACCTCAGCGCCGCCGACGTACCCGCTGGCAGCCAACAACCATCCCGACAGGGCCGTCCCGAGGCCGACGCCGATCTTCACTCCGAGCGACGTGCACGAGAACATCAGCCCGTCGACGCGCTTGCCAGTGCGCAGGCGCGTGTACTCCGATGCCTCCGCGATGAGCGCATTCAGCGTCCCTTGCAGCGGGCTCATGCCAAACGCTGCGACCCCCGAGAACACCAGCATCAGCGGAACATTGCCGACGTAAGCTGCGATGAGCACACCCAGCCGGCCGCCGATGGCGACGACATAGCCGAGGAGGTTGACGCGAAACATCTGCCCGAGTCGCGCGACGACGACCGGCGTCAGCAACAGCCCGATGATCAACGGAATGTTGATCGACCACGCGAAAGTCCCCAGCAGGTTCGCATCGTGCAGGACATAGGTCATGAAGAACAAGCCCATGTTCAGCATCGCCGTGAAGATCTGCGACAGCAAGAACACCGCCAGGATGATCAGGTAGTACTTGTTGGTCACCAACAGCTTCGCGGATTCCGCGACCGATACCTTGTCCTGCGCCTCTTCGGAGGACTCTCCGTCGGCTAGTTCAGCCGGCGATAGCTCCTTTACCGACAGCACGGACAGCGTGTTGACCGCTAGCCCGATGACGGCATAGATGATCGCGATGTTCCTCCATCCGACAGCTCCGCCGCCGCAGAGTTCGACTCCCTTGACGGTCACCGTCTGGATCAACAAACTGGTGCCGAACGCGAACATGAAGCGGATCGAGCCCATCTGCACGCGCTCCCCGCCGTTCTTGGTGATGAGCGCAGTCAAAGCCGAGTAGGCGATGTTGTTGGCCGTGTAGAAGACACTGTTCAGCAGCGTGTAGGCGATGAAGAACCAAGCGTACTTCTCCCAGTCGCCAAGGCTGAGTGGGATCGCGAACAGCGCGACAATCATCGCCGCACACCCGACATAGCCCCACAGCATCCATGGCCGTGCCTTACCCATTCGCGTCTGGGTCCGGTCCATCAGGGAGCCGAAGATGACGTCGGAGAAGCCATCAAAGATTCGCGAGACCATCATCAGCGTCCCGATGACACCCGGATCCATGCCGGCGGTATCCGTCAGATAGATCATGACGAATGCCGACAGCAGCACGTAGACGACGTTTCCGGCAATGTCTCCGGAGCCGTAACCCACTTTGTTGTACCACTTGAGGTACTTGGTCTCGGTAGTGCTCATTTTCACCCCTTGTTGAATCGCAGTTGGAGTTGAAGTTCTAGATCCCGGGGGACCCGGTATTGATCGGCCAACGCGGGTCCGCAGCTGTTGGAGCCGACGCCCGCCATCGCCGCGTCGAGGCACAGCACCGTCGACCCGCACGGGGAGAGTTCGACGTTGTGGGCGCGTTCGCTCAGTTCTTCTTGCGTGAAACGCGACGCGTTGAACGAGAACGGCCGGCGGCCAACGACATCGATCCGAGCGCCGTCGCCGGCGAGGGTGACGAGGTCGCAGTCGGCGTGGCTGCCGTTTTCCTGCGGGCGGATGTAGTCGTGGTGGAGGTCGGCGATGTCGCAGGTGAAACGACCATGCCAGCTGGCTTGGTGCTTGTCGACGTAGCTTTCAAAAGGCCCGAGCCCCACGTAGGTGACCTCTCGCAACGTCTCCGGCAGGAAGAATCGGAGGCCGAAACGCGGCAGGGACGGGAACTCGTCTGCCAGGCGCGCGGACAACCTGAGGTCGAGACCGGCACTGTGTACCGTCCAGACGATGTCCCCGGTCAGGATCGGCTGGATCGTGGGCGCGACCATCGCGAACTGGGTGCGGACCTCGACGACGCCGCCAGTCGCAACGACCTCCACTGCCCGCGCCCGCATCGTCGCCCGGTGGTAGCGGGCCCGCTCCCATTCGAGACGAACGTTGCGGTCGTTGTCGGTCGGGGCACGCCAGATATTGATCTCGACGGGGCGGTCCAGCAGGTCACGCCCTTCGACGATTCGCGTCGGCATTCCGGCATCGAACTCGTAACGGGTCTCTCCCACGACGATCGCGCGACCGTCGACGCGAACCTCGCCCGACGAAACGCCGGCGGCAAACGGGCAGGGGTTGGCATCGTCGCTGGTCAGAGGGATCTCGTCGAATCCGAGATCGTGGCCGGCTGACAGCAGCGGCCGGTCCTCGGCCAGGTGATAGCGGATGCGGAGGAAGCCTCGGCCGGGAGGCACATCGACCGGGCATGGAATCTCGGCAGTCTCGTGAGGGGCTACGTGGGGGACGGGAAGGTCTCCGACGGCCACGACCTCGCCGTCGCTGACCACCTCGAAGCTGAGCCGGGTATGAACGGCGAGGTCGGTTTGGTCGAGCTCGTTGCGGATGGTCAGGACGCCGGCAGCCTGATCGAAAGCGACGACGCGCGCCGGCCGGTGGACGTTCTTCAGCTCCGCCAATCCGGGGTGCGGTCTCCGGTCGGGAGCGACGAGGCCGTCGACGCAGAAACTGGAGTCATGGATGTCCTCGCCGTGGTCGCCACCGTAGAGATAGCTGCGCCTGCCGTCGGGCATCGCACCGGCATCGATGGCATGGTCGCACCATTCCCAGACGAACCCTCCGAGCATGCGCTCGTCGTCGCAAAGACGCTGGTAGTCCTCGAGATCACCGGGCCCGTTGCCCATGGCGTGGCAATATTCGACGAGAAGGAACGGCTTGTCAGGGTCGGATTCGAGGTAGGTGCGGACTTCGTCGATCCCCGGGTACATGCGGGAGTAGAGGTCGATGTTGGAGCAGTCGTAGGTGCGTTTGGAGTCGAGGTAGTAGGCGCTCTCGAAGTGGGTGAGGCGAGTCGGGTCGTAGGCTTTCGCCCAGGCGAGGGCCGCCTCGAAGGTGCAGCCGTAGCCGCATTCGTTGCCGGCCGACCAGGAGATGACGCTCGGCCGGTTCTTCTCACGGACCACGCAGTGGCGCATCCGATCGAGGGTGGCTTCGGTCCAGTCGGGGTTATCGGCGATCGGTTCGTTCCAGTGCTCCACCTGATTCTCGAACGCCGGGTCCGCGAGGAACAGGCTCTGGGTGCCGTGGCTTTCGTTGTCGGCCTCGGACATGACGTAGAACCCGTACTCGTCGCAGAGTTGATAGAACCGAGGATCGCTCGGGTAGTGCGAGGTGCGCACCGCGTTGATGTTGTGCTCCCGCATGAGCCGCAAATCGCGTCGCATGTGTTCGAGATCGACGACGGGTCCGGTGAGCGGGTCGGAGTCGTGGCGGTTGACGCCTCGCAGGATCAGGCGCTTCCCGTTGAGGCGGACGATGGCATTAGTCGCGGTGACCTCGCGGAAGCCGACGCGGTCGCTTATGACCTCGTTCGGGCTGGTCAGAACCAGGCCGTATAGGTAGGGGTCCTCAGCACTCCACAGGTGCGGATCATCGATGGGCAGGCGAACGCCGTGGCTGTACTGGTCGTCATCGATCGGCTCGAGTTCTCCCGAGGCGATGATGGTGCCATCGCGGTTGGTTAGGCACGCCGTCGCCTGAACCTCGCCGCCGCGGAAGGAACCGCGGATGACGGCGGCGGCGGGGTCGAGTTCTGTGGTGACGGCGTAGTCATATAGAACGCTCGCTGGCCGGTGCAGGAGATAGACGTCGCGGATGATGCCGCTGGTGCGGAACTTGTCTTGATCCTCCAGGTAGGTGCCATCGCACCATTTAAGGACGAGCACGGCCAGGCGGTTGCTGCCCGGGCGAAGGTGCGCGGTGACGTCGAACTCGGAGGTGGCGTGGGTGACCTGCCGGTACCCCACGTAGGTCCCGTTGAGCCAGATGTAGCTGCAGGAGTCGACGCCTTCGAAGACGAGTTGGACGGTGGGTGCCTCCGGGATCGGGGCGTAGTCGAAGTCGACGACGTAGGCGCCGCACGGATTCTCGCACGGTACGTGGGGTGGATCGAACGGGATCGGGTACCGGATGTTGGTGTATTGGTGCTGGTCAAAGCCAAGATGCTGCCAGACGCTGGGGACCGGGACGGCAGCGTAGTCGTCGGTCTGCTCCCAGAATCGATCGGCGACATCGTCGAGCCTCGGCAGGTACTTGAACCGCCAGGTACCGCTCAGCAGCTGGAGGCGGTCAGAGTCCTCACGACGCCAGAGAACCGTCTGCATCTTCGATGCGGGGACGTAGTAGGCGCGCGGTGGCAAGGTGTTTTCGCTGAGGACGCGGAGGTCCTCGTGGTGTCCAGGAACGATCATCTTCGTGCTCCCTACGGTTGATCAACCTCGGGGCGGCTGCGATGCGACACCCCGCGATGATGACGTTACCATAACTTCTATGGGTTCTGAATCCCTGAGTTTAAAGGCTTTATCCCAACATAACTAGCCCCAGAATGTTAACGTCCCTCATTTGGCTTGTCGGGGCAGGATCGGACCCCCTGATACGCTCCAACCATGGGCGATCAGACGCAGGGACCATCGCTCAGCGACGTCGCCCGCCTCGCCGGGGTTTCAGTCCAGACGGCTTCCCGGGTCTCGACCGGCGCACCGAATGTCCGGCCCGCCACCCGAGACAAGGTGCTGCAGGCGATGAAGCGGCTCGGCTACTCCCCCAATCGGGCGGCACAGGCGTTGCGGCGTGGGTCGTTCAAGACGATCGGGGTTCTGACGCAGCGCATCCAGCGCACGGGCGAGGCGCTCACCACCGCAGGCGTCCTAGAGGCCGCTACCGAGGCTGACTACGCCGTCAACCTGATGCAGGTCGAGCGGCCCGAGTCCGAAGAGCTCCGCGAGGCCCTGTTCAAACTGTCCGACCAGGCAATCGACGGGCTGGTCGTGGTCCAAGTGGGGCGCGCCGGGCTGGAGCACCTACCGGTGCCGCCGACGATGCCTGTCGCCGTCTCCGACTCCACCCTCGTCGGGTACTACCCCTCCGCCAGCGCCGATCAGATGCGCGGGGTGCGCGACGCCGTCAGCCACCTGCTGGCACTCGGGCACCGGACCGTTCACCATGTAGCGGGTCCGGAGGGATCGCAGTCGGCACTGATTCGCAAAGCCACCTGGGCCGCTTGCCTGCGTGAGGCCGGGATCGTCGCTCCTGAGCCGATCCGCGGCGACTGGGAGGCGGCGGCGGGTTACGACGCCGGGCTGCGCCTCGCCGCCGACCCCGATGTCACCGCGGTCTTCTGCTGCAACGACGAGGTCGCGCTCGGCCTGATCCGGGCCATGCACGAACAAGGCAGGCGGGTGCCGCAGGACGTATCGGTCGTCGGTTTCGACGGCCTCGATCTCGGCGAGTACAGCTTCCCGCCATTGACGACGATCCGCCAAGACTTCCGCCGCCATGGCCGCGAAATGGTCGCGCTGGTTCTGGAACAGGTTTCATCGGGTCGGGC
>CAMCJC010000103.1 GCA_945875065.1 uncultured Propionibacteriaceae bacterium
CCTATTCCAGCTGGTGGCAGGCGGCGTCGTCGGGCTGGTGGTCGCGCGGGTCGGGCAGTCGCTGCTACACCGCATCTCGCTGCCGAGCGCCGGCCTGTATCCGCTCGCGACCCTAGCCATTGCGCTTTCGGCGTATTCGGCGGCAGGGACGCTGCACGCGTCGGGGCTGTTGGCGGCGTATGTCGCGGGGCTGTGGCTAGGTAATCAGGCGCTGCCGCACCACGCGGCGACGGAGGGGTTCACCGAGTCGATCAGCTGGCTGGCGCAGATCGCTCTGTTCGTGCTGCTGGGGCTGTTGGCATCGCCGGCTGAGCTGCCGGGCGCGATCGTGCCGGCGCTGGTGATCGGGTCGGCTCTGACGTTCATCGCGCGGCCGATCTCGGTGTTCGCGTGCCTCGCACCGTTCAAGGAGAAGATCCGGACGATGGTCTTCGTCTCGTGGGCTGGCATGCGCGGGGCGCTGCCGATCATGCTCGCGACGATCCCCCTCACCCATGCGCTGCCGGGCGCGTCGCACATGTTCCACGTGGTCTTCCTGCTGGTCGTGACGTTCACCCTCGTGCAGGGGCCGCTGTTGCCGAAGCTGGCGCCGTGGGCGGGAGTCCTGGACTCGATCTCGCCGCGGGAGCTCGCGTTCGAGTCATCGCCGCTGGAGGGTGTCAACGCGTCACTCATCCAGTTCCGCATCCCCACCGGCGGCTGTCTGGCGGGCATGTGGGCCGTCGATCTGCGTCTCCCGAAAGGCGCAGTCCTGTCGATGGTGATCCGCGGCAAGGAGGTCATCGTCCCCGACCTCGACCTCCGTCTTCGGGCCAACGACCAACTTCTGATGGCCGTCGAATCCGGTCTGGTCGAGCGAGTCCAAAGCCGGCTCCTGCTGCTAAACGACCATGGCCCGTTGGCACGTTGGCTAGTCTCCGGCAGAAACCGTCGGCGGCTGTTGGACGGCGAGTAACAGGGGCCGCCAACAGGTTCAGCAGGGCTGGTGGGATTTTGAAGTTTGCCGACTTCTTGCCAACGAAAAAGGCGAGCCGCTCCTCGACCCGCCTGATGTGCGCGAGAGAGGAGTTGAACCTCCACGCCCTTGCGGGCACCGGCACCTGAAGCCGGCGCGTCTGCCATTCCGCCACTCGCGCATCGGGCCTACCGGCCCGGGGCAGAACACTAGCACGGTTGGCCCCAACGCACCACCTGCACCTCTACGGTTCTCACGGCAATACCCACGCTCCAGCTAACGCAGCCGAAGTTCGTAGCTCACCCCGCAGGTTCCAGGGGCGGAACGGTTCTCTCTTGGGGGTCGCCTGCCTCGCACTCCCTGATGGATGTTCAGGAGCCGAGTGGTTATCGCGGCCGGGAGTGGGTCCAACTCGCGGGAGGTGACGTAGAACCACCTGCCCTTTACGATAGTCAGCCAGGAGGTCTGTATGAGCAACAACCAGTGGCCGGGCGGCTACCCCCCGCAAGGCCAACCGAATCCCCAGCAGGGCTACCCGCAAGGTCAACCCACACCGCCGCAGCAAGGCTACCAACAGGGGCAGCCTTATGGGCAGCCGGAACCTGCTCAGCAGCCATACAGCCAACCGGGCTACACCCCCAACTACGGGCAGCAGTACCAGCAGCCTGGCTATGAGCAGCAGCCGTACGCCCAGCCCTACGCGGCCGCCTACGGTGTTCCTCCAGAGCCGCCTCGTCGCGGCTCCAGCCCTGCCCTCATAGCGCTGATCGTGGTACTCGTGGTCCTGCTCGGGGTCGGCAGCTACTTCCTGTTCTTCAACAAGGGCAACCAGGCCGCCGCGCCAAGCTCCAGTGCGGCGACGTCCACAGCATCAACAGAGACGACTAAGCCCAGTGAAGAGCCGGCGGACAAGCCCAGCGAGGACCCGGCGGACACACCCGCCCCGAAGCAGAGCTCCGAGGAGCCGACACCGCTGGATACCGCGCCCGGCCCCGGGACGAACACTGGCGGAACCGCCCCCGCGATGCCAAAGTCCTTCGGGGACTTCAGGCTCACCGGCCCTGGCGAGAAGTACGTAAACACGTACACCGGGTCGGACAACACCATTGTCGCAACGGTCTTCTTGGAGAATCTGCCTTATAACGACGCATTCACCGATGGTGCTGTAAAGGATCCGGAGAAGTTCGGTGACATCACCTGCGGACATACTGTGGATAACGCCACAGGCAGCTTGGTGTGCGTCACTGGCGCGCACGGTGGAATCCTGACGCTATCGGCGGTAGGACCCAGCGTCTCCAGCAAGTCGAGCATCGCAGAAATCACTAAGGCGTTCTTGGCAGCCTGGAAGTGACGCCTACCAGGAAGGGTCGGTCCGCTTCGGGCCGACCCTTTCGCTTCCCAGCCGCGCTGAACTTGGCCTCCTCACCCCATACCATTGGGGTCAGGAGGCAAGGATGACCAACGGACAGTGGCCCAGCTACCAGCCCTACCCACCCCAGGGCTCCCCCTACGGCCCACCCCCGAAGCAGCGCGGCTCTGGGCTCGGGTGGCTGGCCCTCGCCGTCGCCGTGATCGTAGCCGTCGGCATCGGCGTCTTCTTCGTCCTCGCCAAGGACGCGGACAGTGCGGCTACGACTTCCACCGCACCCCCCATCCCCGAACCGGCGACATCGTCTGCACCGGCCCCTACGCCATCGGCGTCTTTGACTCCGACGATCGCTTCGCCCACCCCCGGCGAGTCCCCGGTGCCAAGCATCGAACCAAGTCCGAGTGCACCAACCAGCAGCGGGGTTCAGGTACCCGAGTTGCCAGGCTCTTTTGGCGCTTTCAGCGCCGTCACTACCCTCACTCCACAAAAGGGTACTTGGGCAGATTATGAGGGAATCTCATTCACGGTCACTTTCACCCCGAATAGGACCTGGGATGAGGATGTTCTCTGGGACGATTACACCCAGATTCGAGAGCTTGGCGAGTACTGGTGTGCAATTCCAAAAGACGCAGAGCTCAAGAAGACTCTCAACGCGATTTGCCTGACCGAAATCTATGGCGGCCTCCTCTTCACCTCCATGGACGGCTCCCATATGACGGGCGACACCGTCATCGTCGACAAGGTCATCGATAGGGCCACAGTCCTCGATGTTACGAAACAGTTCGTCGCCGCCTGGCAGCAGAGCGCGCAAGATGGGTAGACCAGAGACCAGCGAGGCCCTAACCTTGAGACATGAGCAGCAACCATTGGCCAGGCGGCTACCCGCAGCGGCCTGACCCCCAGCAGGTGCCGGCGCAGCCGTACGGACAAGTACCCTACGGACAAGCTTATGGATCGCAAACCTATAGCCAACCAGAGAATCAACCCTATGGGCCCTATGGCATGCCACCGCACCCCCCAAGACGGGGGACCCACCCAGCGTTGGTCGCCCTAGCGGCCGTGCTCGTCATCGCCGTGGGGCTCTGCGCTTACTTCCTGTTTTTCAACAAGGATTCGCAAACCGCGACTCCGGCGAGCAGCACCCCGTCAGCGACGGCCGAAGCTACCCCGACCAAAACCCCCGAGGAAGAGCCCTCCAAGACTCGCCCGGAAACCCCTAGGCCGAAACCGAAACGGACCGAGGAACTAGATCAGCAGGTCCCGAGATCAAGCAAGCCCAGGGTGTCCTCACCCGGTAAAACACCGGAGATGCCCCAACGCTTTGGCGACTACATCCTCAAGGAGGACGAGGGCGCCATACGGTCCTATGAGAGCGATAAGTCGATCTTCGTGGTCTACTTTCAGCCCGACAGAACGATGTCCGATATCGGCAAGGACAGGCTGATGGAACACCCACAGTCAGTGGGAGACGCGGTCTGCGGGGCCCCCAAGGATAAGGTTCCGGACAGCAAGGTAACCGTGCTCTGCACCGCCGCGGCACACGGCGGCGTGGTTACCACATCGGTCGGGAGCATGGATAACGTCTCCAAGGAACTAGTCGCCGCGACCACGGCCGAGTTCATCTCTGCATGGAGGTGACAGGAAGAACCAGCGGTTCAGGACCAGCTGGCTGATCCGAAGCGTCGGCCTTCGCCCATGTCGAATGGGCAGTGGCCAGGTAGGTGCCACGGCTCCCCGGCGAAACATCAGCACCACGCCTCGGGGCACCGCGGCCGTGGCTTGAAGGCCGCACCGTCGACCCGCTCGCACTCGGGGAAGCCCACCGAAGTCTCGGCAGCCGAAAAGTCGACATGCCGCTTCGTCGGATCCTGGTTGGATGGGACCGGAAGGTCTAGGTGCGGAGGGCAGATGAGCGACGGTCAGCAGCCGGGTGGGTTTCCGCAGTTCTATGCGCCGCCGCCGTCGGGTTCGCCGCTTCGCCGTCGTGGGATACAACCAGGGGTCGTGTCGCTGGTCGCAGTCCTGATCGTGTTTCTGGGCCTGGGCGTGTGGTTCGTCACCCGTCCCGCCGCGCCGACGGCCGCCCCGGCCTCGTCGACTCCCATCGCTGACCCGGCACGTTCAGCCATCGGCGAGGCAAAGGCCTCCGCTCCAGAATCAGCCCCGGCGGAACCTGGCCCGGCGATACCGACAGCGAGCAGCACCGCCGCCCCGTTCCCCAAGGCCTTCGGCAGCTTCACAGGTGTCGAGCCGTACCAGCCAGCATCGGTCGTCTACCACGACGGAGCCCGGACGATGAGCGTGTTCTTCACGGCGGGAACCTCCGAGGAGGTAGGCACGCAGATCGCGCAGAACAGCCTCACGGGCTTAGAGACAGTGGGCCAAAGCACCTGCGGAACCTCCAACCGCACCCCGCAAGGGGGAAAGACCTGCCTGACCATCACCCGAGGCGGCCTGCTAACCAGCACCCTCGCCGATCTAAAGGGCCAAGCCGTCACCGCAGCCGAGGTCGTGAACGTGCAAGAACAGTTCCTGGCCGCCTGGCCGAGCTAGGGCCACGGTATGTCCCTATTGCTCGCAGATCGCTTTCAGCCTTGCTAGACCTCGTTCGAAGGTTGGACCGTGGATGCGGCTCATGGGGAACAAGTAGGCCACTACCCGGAACGCTCCGCTGATCTCGCCGTGGGTTGTCAGCGTGACCTTAGTGCCGTCCCCTTCAGGTTCAAGCCGGAACGAAAGCTGCTGTTCGGAGGCGACCGAGCGTTCCCAGATCATGTCGATCAGGACACCGTCGTCGCTGTCTTCAAGGATTTCCATGCGACCCTTGCCAGCTTTGAAGTTGCCCTCCCACTCGAACCATGCTCCCGCACCCGCTGCGACCTCCGAGAAGCGGCGCGCGACACCGACGTCTCGTCCCTCCCAAGGCGACCACAGGACCCACGCTCGCAGGTCCGCGATCATCGCGTGGACTCGGCTGGTCGGAGCCTGGATCGATACTGACCGGACCACGGCATACGGCTTCGCGCGCATCGTTTCCCCTTTCCGCCCCTAGTCTGGCATCCGTCGAAACGCCAGCCGCCCCGATCGTCGAGTCACCTCGCCGCCGGGCACCTGCACCGGGCCCTGTCCCCGCCACGACGTCACCAGAGCGTCGACGGCTCGAACGTGCACTAGTTCCGGCGCCGCACCCCGCTCCCGCAGCCATCGTTGCAGCGCCCGCCATCTGAGAGCCTTCGGGACGGCGGCCAGTTCCCCAGCCGCGACCTCTTCGCCCACGGCCACGTCGCCGGCAAGTTCGTCGAGCAGATCCGCATCGATGCGTGCCAGCTTCGCCGTCCTGGCCAGGGCTAAGGCGACGTCGCGCCCCAGCTGGTCGGTGAGGGTTGCCAAGGCCAACCTAGCGCGAACGCGCGCGAACCTGGCGTCGGAGTTCATCGGGTCCTCCCACCAAGTGATCTCCCAATCGCGGCATGCCTGGCGAGTTTGGTCACGCCGGATCCCTAGCAGCGGCCGTAGAAAAGGCCCACGACACACGGCCATCCCCGCAAGCGACCGCGTCCCCGATCCCCGTAACAGCCCGAGCAGTACCGTCTCCGCCTGGTCGTCGAGCGTATGCCCGAGCAGGACCGGCTCCCCGTCTCGGGACAACGCCGCCAACCGCGCCTCACGGGCCGCCGCCTCGAGGTTGCTGTCGTCGCTAACATGCGCAGTACGCACCTCGGCGACGATTCCTCGTCCTCGCAGAGCTCCCACGACCCCCTCAGCGACCGTTCGAGACCCGACCTGCAACCCGTGGTCGACGACGACCGCCCGCACGCTCGCTCCGACCCGCGGCGCGGCCCAAGCAGCCCCGAGCGCCAGAGCGAGCGAGTCCGCACCACCAGAGACTCCGACGATGACCGGGCCGGTTGGCAGCACCGAAGCGACGGCGCGGGCCACCCGCAGCGCCGCCGGTCCCAGCTCACGCCGTGCCATGAACCCTTGCCACCCACGCTGCTGGGTTACGGATTTCCTCCGGCGTCGGCAGCGCTTCGGGCTCCTCGAAGGCCCGTGCCAGCGCGTCGCGGCCCGCCAGCCGCGCTGCCTCACGGCAAAAGGCCAAGCCGTCTCGGTATTGCACGGACTTGTCCAGCCCAACTACGTGTCGCCGCCACCCCGTGCCGGCCCCGGGGCGGGCGAACGCCTGGCGGAGTCCCCTCACCGTCGGCACATGGTCGGCGCCCGCCAGATCCGCGACGTAGTCGGCATGTCCCTCCAACAGAGTCATGCACGCGGTCAGCCGTTCCAGCTTCGCCTGCCCCTCGGCTGTCACGAGCAGCCCCATCACGCCTCGCTCCGTGACCCCGACCGCCCGCCCTACCGGGCCCGGATCGTCGGCGGCCAGCTCTGCCGCTAGCGTCTCGACGTAGTTCACGAGCCACGGCGCGGCGTGAAACTGAACAGCATGGGTCTGCTCGTGCAGTGCGACCCACAGGTAGAAGTCTTCGGCGTCGAACCGTCTGGCCCGCTGCATCTGCAGTAGCGTCGGTGCGACGAGCACCAGCCGGTCACCGTACATATCGTATTGGCCGAGCACTCCCCGTCCGACTACGCCCAGCACTCCCCCGGCGACCAGGCCGTGCGCGACCGCCGATGCCCGCCGGGCGAGGCCTTCACGGCGCTCCGGGAACGGTAGCCGCGTGATCGCGTACTCGGCGAGCGTCGACCCGAACCGCGCCCAACCGTCGCGATCCACGACCCCGACGGATGCCGCCGGCCCGCCCGGCAAACGCGAGTACGTCACGGCGAGTTCCCCGGCCCTGCGACCCGCGACGCGCAACGCCGCCACCGTCCGCACCACCTCCTGCCGCGTCGCCTCCGGCGTCTTGCCCCCGAGCAGGGATGATGCGGCCCTGGCGAGGCGCCAGTTGACGTGAGGGCGTCGGATCATGAGCAACCGCAACCCGTGACGATGCCGACGGAGTCGTCGGCCCAGACGCGCGCCGCCCAGCCGTCGGTCGACCCGTTGGTCATGAACGCGTACGCGAGCTCGCGCCCATCGGCCGTGACGGTGGTACCGGCGAGCGTCGCGACCAGCGATAGCGTCCCGGTCTTGGCCCGTGCGATGCCGCGCGCCGGGCGGGCGATGTCGTCTTCGAAGCGGTCGCTGAGCGATCCGGATACCCCCGCGACCGGGAAACCGTCCATGATTACCGACAGCTTCGGGGTGGTCATGATGTGGCGGACGGCGCTGGAGAGCATCGCCGCTGACACTCGGTTCTCGCGCGTCAGGCCCGACGCGTCGTGCAGGACGGCACCATCGGTCCAGATGCCGAGTGCTGTCAACTGCTGCTGCACCGACGCGGCCGAGCCCGCGAAGGTCGCGGGCTGTCCCGACTTGATGGCCAGCTGCATCCCCAACACCTCGGTGAACGAATTGTTCGACGCCTGCATCGCGACCTCCGCGATCGCGTGCACCGGTGCCGACTGCACGCTAGCTACCTCCCCGCCCGAAGCGCTCGCCGCGGCCGGTGTGCCGCTGACTGTGATCCCCGCCGCCCCCAGCTGCGACGCGAATAGGTTGGCAGCGTCGACCGCCGGCTGTTGGCTTCGCACTTTGTTGGCGTCGCGTCCCTCGTCCACCCACAGCGCCGACAGCGTCGTCACCTGGTCATGGTAATTGGACGGCCACGTGCCCGCCCACGACTCTTGGA
>CAMCJC010000104.1 GCA_945875065.1 uncultured Propionibacteriaceae bacterium
CCTACTGGGACGTTCCACCGTCACCCCGGCCTGGAAGTCCTACTCGGCCGATGACCGGGCCCGCGCCGAGAAAGCCATCCGTGAGTTCGGCCTGGAGGAGATGAGGGACCAGTCGGTGCTGCAGCTGTCCGGCGGCGAACGCAAGCGGGCTCTGCTGGCCCGCACCCTCGTCCAGGACACGAACATCTTGCTCCTAGACGAACCGACGAACCATCTCGACGTCCGCTTCCAGCACCAAGTGCTTCGGCTGGTGGGCTCGCTGGATAAGACCACCGTCGTCGTCCTCCACGACCTCAACATGGCAGCCCGGTACTGCGAGCAGTTGGCCCTGATCGACCACGGCCGCCTGGTCGCTGTTGGGACCGCCGAAGAAGTGCTGCAACCCGAACTGCTGGAACCTGTCTACGGGCTGGATGTGCATCGGGTCGAGATCAAGGGGAGGCTGCAACTCCTCATGTCCCCCCGAGAGTAGCAACGAAGCGGCTCTGACGGAGGGCATTGTCGGGCGCCCGCTCGTTCCAGAGCCGATGAAACCGGCCGGCAGGGGCCGTGAAGACTGCGGCTTTACCGCGCGATCAATTCCAGCGCAGCTCGTCGAAGGTCGTGGTTGTCATGCGGCAGGTGACCGGGACCTCGTCGCCGACCTGTACGCCCGGGTCGGCACCCGGGAGGAACAGCATCGAAGCGTGCATGTGCGGGGGTTCGGCGAAGCTGGCCTTCTTCTTGCCGATCCGGAATGGGGAGACCTGGCGGCCAACCTCGTCGAGGGCCCATTCAGCGGTGGCGTTGACGCGGTCCCGCAGCGACTTCAGCTTCTTCGGCGCCGCTAGGGCGATGCCGTGGGCGGTGCCGCCCGAGACGACGGCGAGCCACCCGTCCCGTGTGACCTTGCCGTTGTGATAGCCGAATCGGGTGCCGCGAGAAACGCGGTGGAGGTCGAGGACGGTGCCGGTCGCGGAGTAGGTCGACGCGTCGCCCATCCACAGCTTCGTGCCGATCCGCATCCGCGTGCTGCCGCCGAGATGCGTGCGGAGCTTCGCGTAGTGCGTGGCGTCCAGGTGCGACACCCACACCGCACCTCGCTGATGCGCGACCCCCGTTGACGCCAACGTTTGAGCCTCTGCGAGCGCCCCCGTCGGCGGCAGGTGGATCGCCCAGCCCTCGAACCCGAGCGTGCCGGTGTCCACCGCCGCGACCTCCTCCAGCGTCAGCCCGTGCCGATTCATCGACGTCCGCAACTCGACGAGGACCCGCGCCCGTGGATACTGCCGAACCAGCGCGTCGAGGTCCTCCAGCCGTGAGACGGTCGTGATGACGCCAGGCTCCTCCAGCAGTGCCGTGGCGGCCGCGTCGAAGGGCCGCCACGGGTTGAGGACGACGACGTCGCGGCTCCAGCCCGCCGCCCGCACCACCGCGACCTCCTCGGCGATGCCGACGGCGATGCAGTCCTCGTTCATGCGCGCGGCCTCGCGGGCCAAGGCTTCGAGGCTGAAGCCGTAGCCGTTGCCCTTCGCGACTGGCACGAGCCCGGGAAACGAGTCCTGCACGGACTTGATGTTGGCGCGCCAGGCGCGCGTGTCGATGTTCAGGGCGAGAGTCATGTCACCGTCGCTTCAGGTATTGCTGGAATGCGAAGTTCAACACGGGATTGATGGGGCGGTCCCATTCACCGACGTGCGCTACCGCCTCGCCGCCCGTGCCGACCTTGAACTGGATCAGCCCGATCTCCGGATCATCGGCTGCGAGCCCCTCGGTGATGCCGCGGAGGTCATAGATCGTGGCGCCGGCGTCGCGGGCGTCGCGCATCATCCGCCACTGGATGGCGTTCGACCCGCGCACCTCGCGCTTCGCCGTCGTAGATGCGCCGTACGAGTACCAGGCGTGCCGGCCGACACGAATCCAGGTGGTGGCGGCCACGAGGTCACCCTCGTGCTCGGCCAGATAGACCCGCATCCGGTCAGGGGTTTCGCCATTGAGGGCGTCCCACATCGTCTCGAAATAGCTTAGGCCGCGGCCGGTGAAGCCGTCGCGCTCCGCGGTTTCGAGGTAGATCTCGTGGAAGCGTGCGAGGTCGGCGCGGTCGCCGGCCGTGACGACGACCCCCATCTTGTCCGCCTTCTTGATGTTGCGACGCCACAGCTGGTTCATGCCTTTCAGCAGCTGTTCGTCGGTGAGTGCGGTCGTCGCTGGTCAGGGGCACCTGGTAGTTGAACTTCGGCTGGCCCGCCGCGAACCCGTGCCCTTCGGCCTGCGGTTGCCAACCCAGGTGCTCCAGCGATCTCAGCAGCCGCGTGCCGACGTGCGTCGTCTCGTCGGGCGTCGCCTGGGACAGCACCTCGATCCTCTCGTCAGCGATGGCCTCCTTGACGGTCGGCGCCAGCCAGCGACGTTGCACCACCGCCGGGCCGATCCGCACGACGAACGCCTTCTTCCGACGCGCGTGCGCGACGAGCGCGTCGAGGTGGGCCTCGACGTCGGGGCGTCCCCAGTCGAGGACGGGCCCCTCGGGCAGGTATGCGAGGTAGCGTTTCAGCTTCGGAAGCTGGCGGTACAGCACCAAGCCCACCCCCGTCAGCTCGGAGCCGTCGAAGAATCCGATGGATTCGCTACGCCATTCCGGCTTGACCCGGCCCCACGCGGGGAGCTGGAGGAAGCTGGCCTCGCCGCGCGCCTCGATGAAGGCGAGGTGCTCCGCGGGAGTGATGGTGTTGACGGTGATGCTCACCCCCCAAACCTACCGGCTGCCGCGAGTCGATGCCGACCGCGACGCGGAGACCCAGGAGCCCGGAACCGCAATACGGTTTGTCGACAAATCGGTCTGAGCTGTCATATTAGCCAAATGAGTCACAGCGGGTCGGTGCGCGCCGCCCGAACGGTCACAGTAGACTTCTCGGAGTCAACGGAAGTTAATTAGGCCTCGCCGAGGAGACGCCATGGCCCTGCGCAGAAGCCTGCCCGAATCTCTACCTGGGCTGCTGCGTGATGGGAAGGTCGAGGAGATCAAGGTGGCGCTGGGGCGCTGCGAGGTCGGCGCCCGCCTGGGCGACTATTTCCGCTCCAGTGCCCTGCATTTTCCCGAGTGCCCAGAAGCGGTCGTCCGCTGGCTGGTGCAGCGCGGCGAGGACGTCGACGCGACCGACCGTTTCGGTGCCCGTCCCCTCCACCGCCTCCGCTTCGACCACGATCGCGACCGCGCCCGTCTCCTCCTGGAACTCGGCGCCGATGTCGACGCCACCGACGGCGACGGCGCCACCCCGCTGATGGTCGCCGTCAAGCAACTCAGCGAGCAACTCGTTGACACCTATCTCGAGGCCGGGGCCCGGCCCGATGCCGTCGCCCGCCTCTGGAACGGCGAGTACAGCACCATCACCTATGCGCTCGCCTCGGCGGAGACATCGCGCGCGACCGAGATGCTGCGGATCGTCGAACGTCTTCTTAAGCTCGGCGCCACTCCCACCGGAGCCGAAAAGGCGTCGCTCGCGATCATGCGGAAAGAGGCGCAGCGGTCGAGCGCTTACCATCGCCGCCAGCGCGACGACGCACCCGCCCCCGCCTGGCTGCCCGCTCTCAACCGGTTGTGCGAGATCTGCGGGGTCGAAACCGTCGCTCTGGCCGGGAAGCACGATGGCGTCAGCCCGATCGTCGTTCCTAGCGAGCGGCCGTTCTCGGCCCTGTGGAACCTCCTGGTCCCCGACGAGGGGCCTGCCCCCACCGCCCAGGGTGAGGCGGTCCGGATCGCCGGCTATATCGAGGACGAGCTCCTGATCCGCCGCAGCCAGGCGTGGGATGGGGCGTCGCGTGTTCTCGTCGACGGCCTCGGCGATATCCTTGCCTCCGGGACCCGGCTTCCGGCCGCTGACCTGTCGGACGTTCACGCCAAGTTGGCTCGTATTCGCACGGGAAGAGCCGACGAGGACGCCGTCAATCGAGTGATCGGCCTGGTCATTGCGTGGATCACGCTCAACCCGACGCCAAGACCTAACCCGCTGCCGGACGTCGGAAGATGATCAGTTCTTGGCTAGGACGTTGCCGTCGAGGTCGACGTGGACGGTTAGCTTGTTCTCGGGGTGCTCGCTGTCGAACCAGTGAGCGGCTACCTGAAGACCGGCGAAGTCCGGGGCACCATGGATGCTGTCGCTATTGACGGAGAGACTGTAGACCGTAGTGAGGTCGCGACCTGCTGCCTCGGCTGCCTTCTGGAAGGCTGCGGAGATCTTGGTGGCTTGGTCCTGAGTCAGGTCAAGTGGAAGGTCGATTTTGCTCGGCTCTGGGGTGCTGCCGTGGCATGAACCCTGGAGGTACGCGGTGCCATCCGGGCTGAGGTCCCTGAATAGATACCCGTCGCATGGCTTGCCGTCGACGCCGATGCCATCCGAAGTATCGAACAGGGCGGTCGGGGAGCCGCCATTGGTGTCTAAACGGAAGTTGGTCGTCGACTGCGAGCCTAGAGCGATGGTCGCTTCCTCGAAAAGCGTGTTGAGAGACTCGGCGCTCCACCATTCGGTTATGGGGTGCAGGTCGCGATCGTTGAGCCTGTCGGCCACTGTTTCCAACCCGCAACTGACATGCACGTAAATGCCATTCATCGGCAAGGCAGTGGCAGAGATCCGTTTCTTGTCCAGTGAGCTCTCGCAGGCCTGGGGGTAAACCTTGGTGATCGCCTCGAGATCCCATGCGGCGATCGGCCGCGGGAATCCCCAATCGCGTTGGTAGGCGGGAATCTCTAGGGTCTTGTCTTTTGTGGTCTTATAGTTGTGGGACTGGCCGTTGACGAAAACTTCCGCTGTCACGCTCTCGTCCGAATAGTCCGCTGTGAAGCTCACGATGTCCCCGCCAGAGACTTCGGCTATCTTCTGGAGCTTGTCCTTCAGATCCGGGGCGGACATGGGGGAGCTACAGGCGGTCAGTGCGAGAGCAGCGAGGCAGGCGCCGACGATCGCGGTGCGTAGGTGCATGGGGTAATTCTGGCATCGGCGGGGTGTAGCGGACGCGACGTCCAGTGGTCCGGGGCACGGTTCAGTTCTTCGTCTCGTGCCGCAGGATGGTGCCGTCGAGGCTCACCGCCACCTCGGCATGTTCCCAAACGACCTTGACGTAGGGCGTCGATGCGTTCAAGAGGCTCGCCTGCTTGGTGAGGATCAGGGGCTGTCCGGCTTGCGCCGCTGCGTTTTCGAATGCGGCTGCAACCTGGCTCGGGTCCAGCGACGCGATATCTATGGGGTCGGCTAGGGGGTTGCCCGGAACCGGTCCGTCGCACCGGCTTTCGATCATCGCCACGTTCTGTAGGGAACGGGTATAAGAGCCCAGGCAAGGTTCCCCCGAGGGTCCCGCTATGTCCAAGCCGATGTTGGCTTCCGTCGCCATGCCGTTGCCGAGGTCGTTGCCGACGGGGGCGATGTCCAGGTAGCGGATCTTGTCCGTGTTCGTAACGATCGGGACCTCCTGCAGCAGGGTTCCGAGAGCCTCAGGTGTCGTCCAAGTCTTGAGGTCGGGGACATCGTAGTCGCCGATGCGCGTGACCTCCGGGTCGTCAGCGTCACAGTCGACACTGACGAGTGTGTGCTTGCTCGGGAGCAGGCTGGCGGTGACGCGCCCCGTCACGCGTGAGTCCCACTCGGAGGGTCCGGGGCACGTCTGTTCGAACAGCCCTCCGATCCCGGCCAGGTCCCATCCGGCCAGCGGCTTGGGTTTAGTCAGCGGCTTCACCCGGGTTCCCTGGTCGAACTCAGGCTTCACGCCGCCGCGGCTGTAACTGAACTCTTTGGTTATAGCCCGGCCGTTCACCAGCAAGTTGACTCGGTGGCGTGGGCGAGAATAGTCGGCGTTGAAATTGACATCGAAGCCGAAAACGGGTGACTCGGCGTCGGTCAACGGGGCCAAGACGGCGATGATCTTGTCCTCGACCCGCTGTGGCGCGCACGCCGTCGCCGCTAGGGCCGATGCCAGGAGCAACGGCAGGGCGCGGCCCAGCAAGCCCTGCCGGGGGGAACCTGCGGTGTTTCGAAAGCCTCTCATGAGCCGTCCTCGTTCAAATACTCCGTGACCTTGTGATACCCCCAACGCGCGGTGACGGCGGTATTACCGTAGTGCCCGGAATCATCGGCCTTCTGGATCTCGATTCTCGTTACATCAGCTAGGTCGCGACCCTCAGCAGCGACGATCCTTCGGAGCACTGCCTCCAGCTCAGCTGGACCGATTTCGCTGAGGTCCACCGCGTCCGACCCTTCGGGGATTTCCAGTACGCCCCGACGCCGATGATTCGCGGGGAGTAGCTTTCGAGGTCGCCTAGGGCGCGTCTCACGTGCGTCTCGGCCTGTTCCCCGCTGTGGCGGACAGTGAACGCCAGCCACTGGCGTCCCGGGGCGCCCTCAACGCTGAGCCCGGTGACCTCGGAAGAGCCGGAGATCAGCCGCACCTCGTCGAACAGCGTCGCCAGCGATTCCCTGGACCACCATTCGCGGAGTGGGGCGACGTCGTGGTCGCCGATGCGAGCGGAGGTCGTGTCGCCGCAGTGAGCTTCGACATAGGCGGCGGAGCCGGCGAGAGCGAGGGCATGGACTCGGGTGTCGGACCGACGCAGGACGCACTCCGCAGGCAGCGAGGCGACGAGCCCGTCGAGATCCCAGTCGGCAAGTGGCCTGGCGAAACCCCAGCTCCTTCCGGGCTTAACGCGGCGAAGCTGATTCGCGCTGTGGTTCTTGGTTGAGATGATGCGCTCGGTGCCATCGACGAACGTTCGTGCCTCCAAGCCGTCGGTGATGTTTAGCATCGTGACCGGGGCCGTGTCGGCCCCGACGAGCGTGCGCAGCTGCGATCTCAGCTCCACAGCCGGGGGTTTCGTGCAGGATGCCAGCAGCAGCGCTGTGGTCAGGAGCGCGGCGGCTGCGGCGCGGAGCGTCACCGGGCGGGTCATCGTTCGTACTCCTCGACTTCGAGCAGTTCACCGTCGAGGGTGACCAGCGCTGTGCCGTCATCGTGCGAGAACCGCACCCATGGCTCCGTTTCCTCAGTGCGGCTGATCTTGACGGACAATTTGGTGCTGTCGCTCCAGCCCAGAGCGTCAGCGCCTACCCGGATCGCGCGCTCTATAGCCGCTGGATCGAGCGACGCGACGTCGATGGGCTCCCCGACGTCCTCGCCTCCCGGCAGGCACATCGTGGAGACCGAGTAGGAGGTGTCCATGCGGAGGTCGCGCTTTACTAGGCTGGCGCAGGGCGCACCGGTGGCGGCTGCGTCGGGCGTCATCTTGAACTGGAGGTTCCCACGCCAGTTTTGGCTGCTGTAGTTTTGGCTGCTCTCGAAGCTGAGTTCGATGTAGAAAACGCTCCAGGTGCCGCTGAGCAGCCGGACCTCGTCGAGTAACTGGGTCAATGACTCGACTGTCCAGGGCCGTGGTTGCTCGACCAGCGCCTTGCCGTCGAGATAGGCGCCGACCGGGTCGTCTCCGCACTTTACGAACACCCAGGTGTGGCCGCCCGGGAGCGTGTCGGCTTGTAGCGTCTTCTCCTGACCTATGCAGGGAGTGGTGTTCAGGTCGAGGATGGCCGCGAGATCCCAGTCGGCAAGGTCGCGCAGGACGTCTCCGGAGATGTTTCGGTTGGAGTTTGTGTGGGTCATGGGCTCGTAGTCGAACCGAAGACCGCCTTTCGCCAGTTGGCTGAAGCCCACGGAGAGTTCCTCGCCGTCTTTGAATATGGTGGCGCGGGCGAAATTGCTGTCGTAGTTGTAGGTGAAGGATGTAACGGGTGCGTCGGCCCAGCCGGTGACGCGCCGCAACTGGTGTCTGAGTTCATAGACTGTGCGGTCTGGCGACTGCTGCGGCGCCGCGGGGCGCAGCCAGGCAGCAGCAGCGCCGCCGTGAGTGCACCGACCACGATGGCTTTGCGGATGAACACTGCCACATCTTCTCAGAGGCAAGGTCCGCTATGAGGTGGGCTGCCTTTAAGGGGGACGCGGTGAAAATCTCTGCGGGCGTGTCGCGGGAGGAAGGTGGGCGTGGACGATGACGTCCGGGAA
>CAMCJC010000105.1 GCA_945875065.1 uncultured Propionibacteriaceae bacterium
TCCCCGCACTACACCTGCGGGCTCGTCCTCATCGGCGACGCCGGCGGCATGGTGAACCCGTTCAACGGCGAGGGCATTGCCTACGCGATGGAGTCCGCCGAACTGGCGGCCGACGCGATCGCCGAGGCGAAGGCCCGCGGCTTCGGCAGCGACTCCGCCGAGCGCGCCCTCCAGGGCTACCGCACCCAGCTGCGCGCCAGCCTTGGCGGCTACTACCGGCTCGGCACGATTTTCGTGAAACTCATCGGCGACCCCCGGATCATGCACCTGTGCACGACCTACGGGCTGCCGCACAAGACTCTGATGCGTTTCGTGATGAAGCTGCTGGCGAACCTCACGGACCGGCACGACGGCGACGCCATGGATCGCATCATCAACGCGCTTAGCAAGGTGGCTCCGTCGGCGTGACGGGACCGGACGGGAAAGTGGAAGGAATGGAACAGTGAACCTCTACATCCCCATCATCGGGATGGTTGCGCTCGCCACCGGATTCGTCGTGGTGTCGATGATCCTGAGTGTCTTCGTGGGTCCTGGCCGATACAACCGCGCCAAGTACGACCAGTACGAGTGCGGTATCCAGCCGACCCCGCAACCGGTCGGAGGCGGCCGGTTCCCGGTCAAGTACTACGTGATCGCGATGCTCTACATCGTTTTCGACATCGAGATCGTGTTCCTCTACCCGTGGGCCGTCACATACCACGGGCTCGGAGGCTTCGGCGTCGTCTCGATGCTGCTGTTCATCGTGACGGTGCTGGTGGCCTACTTCTACGTCAAGCGCCGCGGCGGCCTCGACTGGGACTGAGAGGGATTGCAAATGGGTATCGAAGAGAAGCTGCCTAGCGGCCTGATGCTGACCACGGTCGAGGGGCTCTTCGGCTGGTTCCGGCAGGCGTCGTTCTGGCCCGTGACGATGGGCCTGGCCTGCTGCGCCATCGAGATGATGGCCTACGCGACGCCCCGGTTCGATTCGGCCCGCTGGGGCCAGGAGGTCTTCCGGGCGTCGCCGCGTCAGGCGGACCTGATGCTGGTCTCCGGGCGGCTGTCGCAGAAGATGGCCCCCATCGTCCGTCAGGTCTACGACCAGATGCCGAATCCCAAGTGGGTCATCTCGATGGGCGCGTGCGCGTCGTCGGGCGGCATGTTCAACAACTACGCAATCGTCCAGGGCTGCGACCACGTCGTCCCCGTCGACATCTACGTGCCCGGCTGCCCGCCGCGCCCCGACACTCTCATCGACGCGATGATCAAGCTTCGTAAGCAGGTCTCCAAGCATCCGATCGGGCCGAACGAGGCCGCCATCATCGCTGAGCGCGAGAAGGCCGCCCTCGAGGCCCCCGCTGCCCACGAGCTGAAGGGACTCATGCGATGAGTGACGAGTTGACCCCGCAGACGCCTGCCCCGGTCGCTCCGGTCTTCGAGACGAAGAAGGGCATGTGGAGCCGTGGTTCCGGCGATACGTCCGGCTACGGCAACATTGAGCGTCGCGTAGCGATGCCCGGCCAGACGGCCGGCCCCTTCGGACAGCCATGGGACGCGGTCCATGCCCGCGCCACCGAGCTGCTGCCCTTCCTGGACGGCGGCCTGGTGCTGTTCGACCGCGGTGAGCTGACGATCTTCGTACCCCGCGAACGCATTCAGGAAGCCGTGCGGGCCTTCCGTGACGACGCCCACCTGCGCTTCGAGATCTGCGTCTCGGTCAGCGGCGTCCACTACCCTCAGCAGACCGGCGCGGAACTGCACGTCGTCTACCACCTGCTCTCGATCACCCATAACCGCCGGGTGCGGCTCGAGGTCACCTGCCCCGAGGGCGACGCCCACGTGCCGTCGATCGTCGCGACCTATCCGATGGCGGACTGGCACGAGCGGGAAACGTGGGACATGTTCGGCATCGAGTTCGACGGGCACCCCGGCCTGACCCGCATCCTCATGCCCGACGACTGGGTCGGGCACCCGCAGCGGAAGGACTATCCGCTCGGCGGCGTCGACATCCAGTACAAGGGCGCGACCGTGCCCGCCCCCGACCAGCGGAGGACGTACAACTGATGAGCACCGATTACTTCAAGGGCGACGTCGAGGCCGATCGCGTCTACCTCGCGCAGGGTGGCGACTGGTCCGAGATCGCGGCCTCGCAGGCCGAGCGCGGCGACGAGACGATCGTCGTAAACATGGGGCCGCAGCACCCGTCGACGCACGGCGTGCTTCGCCTCATCCTTGAAATGGACGGCGAGACCGTCACCCACATCCGGCCCGGCATCGGCTTCCTCCACACGGGCATCGAGAAGAACATGGAGTACAAGACCTGGACCCAGGGGGTGGCGTTCTGCACCCGCATGGACTATGTCGCGCCCCTGTTCAATGAGGCCGTCTACTGCCTCGCGGTCGAGAAGCTGCTCGGGATCACCGACGATATCCCGGAGCGCGCATCGATCATCCGTGTGCTGATGATGGAGTTGAACCGGATCGCGTCACACCTGGTGGCGATGGGCACCGGCGGCATGGAGATCGGCGCGCTGACCGTGATGACTATCGCGTTCCGCGAGCGGGAGTTGATCCTCGACTTCTTCGAGGCGATTTCCGGCACTCGCATGAACCACGCGTTCATCCGGCCGGGTGGCGTCGCGAACGACGTCCCCGAGGGCGGCATCGAGCAGTTGCGCAGCCTCGTTGCTTGGCTGAAGAAGCACCTGCCCGAGTACGCCACGTTCTGCAACGAGAACCCGATCTTCAAGCTCCGCATGCAGGGGATCGCGAAGCTCGACCTTACTGCCTGCATGATGATGGGCATCACCGGCCCGATCCTGCGGTCGACCGGCTATGAATGGGATCTCCGAAAGAGCCAGCCGTACTGTGGCTACGAGACCTATGAGTTCGACGTCGTGACCTGGGACACGCAGGACGCCTACGGCCGCTTCCGCATCCGCCTGCAGGAATGCTGGGAGTCGCTGAAGATCGTCGAACAGTGCATCGATCGCCTCGAGAAGACCCAGGGCCAGCCAGTCATGGTCGGCGACAAGAAGATCGCGTGGCCGGCATCGCTGGCGCTCGGCCCCGACGGCCAGGGCAACAGTTTCGAGCACGTTCGCCACATCATGGGCGAGTCGATGGAGGCCCTCATCCATCACTTCAAGATCGTTACCGAGGGCTTCAAGGTGCCCGTCGGGCAGGTCTACCAGGCCGTCGAGTCGCCGAAGGGCGAACTGGGCTGCACCGTCGTCTCCGATGGCGGCACGCGCCCCTACCGGGCTCACTTCCGCGACCCCGGCTTCAACCACTTGCAGTCCGTGCCGCTGATGTGTGAGGGCGGCATGATTTCCGATGTCGTCGTCGCCGTGGCGAGCATCGACCCGGTTCTTGGAGGTGTCGATCGATGAGCGGTCACTTCACGCACGATTTCCCCGAGTCGGGCTCGGTCGACTACTCCGATCAGTCCACCAACCTTGACGCTACCGCTGAGGCCGAACTGCGGGAACTGGCTAGCCGCTACCCGCAGCCCCGCTCCGCATTGCTGCCGATGCTGCACTTGGTGCAGTCGTACGACGGACGCGTGAGCCCCCGCGGTATTGAGCTGTGTGCCGAGATCCTCGGCATCACCACCGCGCAGGTCTCGGGCGTCGCCACGTTCTACACGATGTACAAGCGCAAGCCGGCCGGACGCAACCACCTTGGCGTGTGCACCACGGCGCTGTGCGCCGTCATGGGCGGCGACATCCTGCTGGAGCGCGCGAAGGAAAAGCTCGGCATCGACGAGGGCCAGCACGCCTTGCGTGCGGCAAAGTTTCGCTCGAGCGCCTCGAATGCAACGCCGCCTGCGATTACGCGCCCGTGGCGATGGTCAACTGGGAGTTCTTCGACAACATGACTCCCGAGAAGATCGACGAGTTGATCGAGAAGCTGATGAACGGCGAGGAGGTCGTCGCTTCGCGGGGCGCCACCATCACGTCCTGGAAGGAAGCCGAGCGGGTCCTCGCCGGCTTCCCCGACGGCCGCGCCGACGAGGGACCGTCCGCCGGCCATGCGTCCTGCCTGGGGCGCCGTATCGCCGCCGAGCGCGGCTGGAGCGCCCCCGATCCGAACAACCTTCCCGCGCCGGAGCCGAAGGAGGAGTCGAAGTGACTGACCTGCTCACCCCTGTGCTCAGCGAGCAGTGGGGACAGGACCGCTCCTGGAAGCTGGGCCGCTACGAGGCGACCGGCGGGTACCGGGCGCTCCGCAAGGCCCTGGCGATGCAGCCGTTAGAGCTGATCGACCTGGTCAAGGAGGCTGGGCTCCGCGGTCGCGGTGGCGCGGGTTTCCCGACCGGCATGAAGTGGAGCTTCGTGCCGCAGGACAACCCGAACCCGAAGTACCTCGTGGTCAACGCCGACGAGTCGGAGCCGGGAACCTGCAAGGACATGCCGCTGCTGATGGCCTCCCCGCACACCCTCGTCGAGGGCGTGTTGATCTCGGCTTATGCGATCGGCTCGAAGCAGGCGTTCATCTACTGCCGCGGCGAGGTCCTGCACGTCATTCGCCGCCTCCAGCAGGCGGTGAAGGAGGCCTACGAGGCCGGTTACGCGGGCAAGAACGTCATGGGCACCGGTAGGGACATCGATGTGATCGTCCACGCCGGCGCCGGCGCCTACATCTGCGGTGAGGAGACGGCCCTCCTCGATTCCCTCGAAGGGCGTCGCGGCCAGCCCCGTCTGCGCCCGCCGTTCCCGGCCGTCGCCGGCCTGTACGCGTCGCCTACCGTCATCAACAACGTCGAGTCGATCGCTTCGGTGCCGAGTATCGTCGCCAACGGGGCGGCGTGGTTCCAGGCGATGGGCACGGAGAAGTCGAAGGGCATGACGATCTACTCCCTGTCCGGGCACGTCGCGAACGCCGGTCAGTTCGAGGCGCCGATGGGCATCACGATGCGTCAGCTCCTCGACCTGGCGGGCGGTATCCGCGCCGGGCACGAGCTGAAGTTCTTCACCCCGGGCGGCTCCTCGACGCCGATCCTGACCCCCGCCAGCCTCGACGTCCCGCTCGACTACGAGGGCATGGCGTCGGCCGGCACGATGCTCGGCACGAAGGCCCTACAGGTGTTCGACGAGACCACCTCGGTGGTTCGTACGACACTCCGCTGGGTCGAGTTCTACAAGCACGAGTCGTGCGGCAAGTGCACCCCGTGCCGCGAGGGCTCGTGGTGGCTCGTGCAGCTGCTGATGCGCTTCGAAGCCGGCACAGCCGAGGAGGGAGACGTCGACAAGCTGCTAGATATCTGCGACAACATCGGAGGCAAGTCGTTCTGCGCCCTCGCCGACGGTGCGGTCGCCTGCACCCGGAGCGCGGTCAACAACTTCCGCTCCGAGTTCGAGCAGGGCTACCACACGCCCGCCTGGGAGCTGTTCCCCTACGCGAAGAGCGCGCTGTTCACCACGGAAGGAGACGCCCGGTGACTTCGACCCCCGGCGCTCAGGTCGCCCCGAACCCTGACCTGGTGACCCTGACCATCGACGACGTGCCGGTCAGCGTCCCCAAGGGAACCCTCATCATCCGGGCGGCGGAGATGATGGGCACCGCGATCCCGCGGTTCTGTGACCACCCGCTGCTCGACCCGGTCGGCGCGTGCCGCCAGTGCCTCGTCGACATCCCCGACGCCGGCAACGGCCGCGGTTTCCCGAAGCCCCAGGCCTCCTGCACGATGCCGGTCGCCGAGGGCATGGTCGTTCGAACCGGTAAGACCTCGCCCGCCGCCGAGAAGGCGCAGCGCGGGATCCTGGAGCTGTTGCTCATCAACCACCCGCTCGACTGCCCGATCTGCGACAAGGGCGGCGAATGTCCCCTCCAGAACCAGGCGCTCAGCCACGGGCCTGGAGAGTCCCGCTACCACGGCGTGAAGCGGACCTACCCGAAGCCCGTCAACATCTCCGCTCAGATTCTTCTCGACCGGGAACGCTGCGTGCTGTGCGCTCGCTGCACCCGGTTCTCAGAGCAGATCTCCGGCGACCCGTTCATCGCCCTCGTTGAGCGCGGCGCGCTGCAGCAGGTCGGCAGCTACGAGAAAGATCCGTACGACTCGTACTTCTCGGGCAACGTCGTCCAGATCTGCCCGGTGGGCGCGCTGACTTCGGCGGCCTATCGATTCCAGGCCCGGCCTTTCGACCTGAAGTCGACGCCGAGCACGTGCGACCACTGCGCGGGAGGCTGCCAGATCCGCGTCGACCACCGCCACCACCAAGTCAAGCGCATCCAGGCCGGCGAGGCCCCCGAGATCAACGAGGAATGGCTGTGTGACAAGGGTCGCTTTGGCTTCGTCTCGGGACGCGGCGATGATCGCGTCACCCGTCCTCAGGTGCGCCGAGACGGCAAGCTTGAGGACGCCTCATGGCCCGAGGCCATTGATGCGGCCGTCGCGGGTCTGAAGAAAGCCGGCGAGAGCATCGGCATCATCACCGGCGGTCGGCTGACTCTGGAGAACGCCTACGCGTACTCCCGCTTCGCCCGGACCGTGCTGGGCACCAACAACATCGACTTCCGGGCCCGCGCCGCCAGCGACGAGGAGGCCCAGTTCCTGGGCGCCCGGGTCGCGGGCCGAGGCATGGATGTCACCTATTTCGACCTGGAGAAGGCGCCCCACGTCGTGCTGGTCGCGTTCGAGCCAGAAGACGAGTCGTCGGTGGTGTTCCTGCGGCTCCGCAAGGGCGTCCGCAAGCATGGAGTGAAGATAACCACGCTCGCGCCGTTTGCCTCCCGCGGCTCCAGCAAGCTGAACGCCACCTTGATCCCGGTCCCACCGGGCGGCGAGGCACGCGCCCTGCACGGCCTGCAGCTCGACCGCGACGCCATCATCCTGGTGGGGGAGCGGGCCGCATCTCAGCCTGGTTTGCTGAGCGAGGTCGTCTCGAAGTCGCTCGCCTCCGGCGCGAGGATCGCGTGGATCCCGCGGCGCGCCGGCGACATGGGCGCCATCGAGGCGGGCTGCCTGCCGCACCTGCTGCCCGGCGGTCGTCCCGTCACCGACGCTGCGGCCCGCGTCGACATCGCCGCCCAGTGGGATGTCGCCGAGCTGCCGTCGCAGGTTGGGCTGACGATCAACCAGCAGCTCGACGCGGCCGCCAGCGGCGACCTCAAGGCCCTGGTTCTCGCGGGCGTCGACCCGCTAGACCTGCCCGGCGCCGAGCACGCGCTGGCTGCCCTCGATAAGGCGTTCGTCGTCCAAGTCACCACCCGAGCCAACGCCGCCACCGAGCGCGCGGATGTCGTGTTCCCGACCTGCCTCATGGAGGAGCAGGCAGGCCATTTCCTCAACTGGGAGCAGCGGGTCTGCCCGGTGCACCTGGTCAACGAGGGCACCAAGAACGCGATGACCGACCTTCGGATCCTCGCCGCCCTCACGGATGCGCTCGGCAAGGACCTTGGGATGCGCACCACCGCCCAGGCCTGGGACGACTTCTCGCAGCTCGGCGACTGGGCCGGCGCGCGCGTCGCGGACCCGATCGTCGGCGATGCCGGCGTCACCGACGGTCTGCTCGTCGCCTCGTGGCGCGAGGCTCTCGACGCCTCCAGCGGCAACGACTTCGAGGTCGCGCTCCGCAAGACCGCCCGCCCCGCCGTCGCCCGCCTGTCCGCGAACACCGCGCACCGCTACGGCGTCACCAACGTCTGCCGCGTCATCTCGGCGACCGGTTCGCAGAGCCTGCCGGTTGAGATCACCGACATGGTCGACGACGTGGTGTGGGTGCCGATGAACCCGGGTGAGGCCGGCCGCCTCGACGTGCCCCCCGGGTCCCTGGTGACGCTCGCCTCGCCCAATGAAGGAGATCAGGCATGAACGTGTTCTTCCAAGATCCCTGGTGGCTCATCCTCATCAAGGTTCTCGCCCTGTTCGTGATTCTGCTGCTGTGGACGATCTTCAACGTCTGGTACGAGCGGCGCCTCGTCGGCAAGATGCAGCATCGCCTCGGCCCGATCATGAATGGCCCCTTCGGCCTCGGA
>CAMCJC010000106.1 GCA_945875065.1 uncultured Propionibacteriaceae bacterium
AAAAGCCCAGTAAGGCTTTTACCTGTAGTCTCCGAAAAACTCAGGCCGATTCAATTTATGTGGTCTTCGATGGTGGTTGCAGGCTTGAGTGGATTAACCAAGGCGTGAAACTCCAGGAATAAAAAGATCCAGCCCACTCTTGGTTTCCTCCCAGAGAGGGCGGTGCAAGGCGGGCTGAACGATTACTTGTAAGTTACCACGACTAAGGGTGAATTTGGTAACCGGGGACGAGGGTGTGTCGAATTGTTACCCCCCTAGGAAATTGAAACCTGACTTTCACAATTTGGTTTAGTCCGCGAGTTTCGGCTTATTTTTCAAGGATTGTGGTGATGAGGTCTAGACCTTTGCCTAAGTCCTTGGGTTGCTGCTGTCGGGAGAGGCTTTGTTGTGCGGCTTGAATGATTGATCGTAGCTGGCGCATTTCTGGAAACAGTGGAGAAGTGGAGGGCAGTAGTGCAGCAAGTGCGGTGAGGGTTCGTGCGGCGTTGTCTGCTGCGTCTTTTGCGTCTGTGTAGTCTCTGGTGCGTGCGTGGGCGATGATAAATATGTAGTGCAGGTGGGTGTTCTCGATTGCTTGGTGGGCGAGTGTAGTCACCGTTCGTCCTTATTTGTGCAGGGGTTATTCTTTGACTGTCGGGAATGTGCACACCCCGTTTTTACAATAAGGGCATGTTTGAGTACAGAATATTCACGTTCGATAGAACAGCAGCGTCTAAGGTTACTTATCTTTACGGTAGGGAATTCTGCTTTGAAAAGGCTTGGGATGCCGTTGCGGTCTATGTGCTAAACGACTCGAGTTGGAAAGATGACCCCGTTATGCAGAAAAGCATTGCTGCGGTGGATGGCCATATAGGGGATAAGGGGTTCGAAGTGTGGGTACCCTTGGAGACTGAACTTTTCACAAGTTCTCAAGATGCGTCTGTCAGATTCGAAATAGATAAAGTTCGGTAGAGTACACCCCAACGGGGCATGTCATTTTCAGAAGACGTTTGCACAGTCAGGATGGGATGGCCAGGCTTGTGAAATCGTCTATTGAACGCTGTCCGTTCACTACTCGCGTGCACTAAGCTGAAAATGTCAGAAGTCCTGTTCACAAGGAGACAGAGATGGGCGAGGACCGAACTGAAATCGCTGCTACGAGGCATCTCACGATGCCCGAGGCTGATTGGGAACAGGCCCGCCTACAGCAACGGGTAATCGCCAGGGTGGTGTTGCAAACTCCGGGAGAAGAGCCGTGAAGCCTCCTCGCGGTCATTTAACCCGTTCAACTGCCTCTGTCTAGTCTAGATGTAGTTGAACGGGTTTGTGAACACCCACTCGGCGAAATGCTCGCGATCGGCTCCTCCGGACCACTGTTCACATCAACGACCGTTTGTTGAACGGCGGTGTGAGTCAGCCCCAGCCCTGCGACGCGACGAACCGTCTTGGGCGGCGGATGCGAGGCGCAGGCCTGCCCATCACGCCGAGTCCCGTCGGACATGGGCACATAGCCCCGCGCCCGCCAGGCCGAGTGCCGGTACGAGAAGCGCGACGGCAGGAGGCCACACGGACATGCCTGCAGGGGCCTCCCCAAGTGCCTGGGCGAGGAGCATGTGGCTGGCGTTGAACGGCAGCCACGGCGTGATCGCCTCGAGCATCGGGACCATGGACGCGAGCTGTTCGATCAGGAGCATCCACGTGATCGGCGCGGCGACGGACACCGCGACGGAGCGCGTGAGGACGGCAAGCGCCGTCGCCATCGTCACCCACAGGAGAACGACGAGGAGATAGGCCGCGAGATAGGCCCACCCCCGCGGCGACATGGCCAGCCCGTCGGGATAGAACCTCGCCGCGACGAGTGCGAGGCCGATGCCGACGACGTACGCGAATGCGAGGAACGCCCACTGGACCGCTGCCTGTGCCACCAACGAGGCCCATCGACTCTTCTGCGTGAGGAAGGACAGCGCCGTCGACCCCGCATTGATCTCGGTCGCGGTGTGTGTGCCGGCGAACACGATGGCCAGCACATGGAAGATGCTCACGCACTTGCCCAGATCACTGGCGTCGATCGGCCCTCGATAGGCCGGGTCGTAGACGATGCCCATCAGGACGATGGGGCCGACGCAGGAGCCGATCAGCAGCGCAGCGAAGATGCCTGTGGAGCGCACGGTGAGCAGTCGGCGCACCTCAGCTGTCAATGCTCGTGTCATCGCTCGGGCCTTTCTTTGCCATGTTCGGCTTCGGATGATCGGTCGGTGAGGCGGAGGAATTCCTCTTCCAGCCGGATCGGCTTGTCCGTCAGGGCAGTGATGAGCACGTCGAGGTCTCGGCAGGTCCGCGAGAGCGTGAGCGCGTCGGGGACCGTCTCGTCGAATGTCACGCAGAGTCCCTCGGGCAGTGCGGTTACGGGGACCCGCAGTCCGCGCAGAGCCTGCTCGACGCGTTCGTCGTCGTCGGTGCGGAGGAGCGCTTGGCGGCTGCGCGCGTGCAGAAGATCGGCGACGTCCCACTGGCCGAGCAAGCGGCCGTTGTCGATGACGACGAGGCGGTCGGCGAGGGTCTCCATCTCGCCGAGCAGGTGGGAGGAGACAAGGACGGCGTGGCCGCTCGCGGCGGCATCGCGCAGGAAGGCGCGCATCCACTCCATCCCCTGCGGGTCGAGGCCATTCATCGGCTCGTCGAGGACGATGTTGCGCGGTCTGCCCAGCAGGGCGGCCGCGAGCCCCAGGCGCTGCTTCATCCCGAGCGAGTAGCCGCCGATCCTGCGATGAGCTGCCTGGGTCAACGCGACGGCCTCGAGTACCTCCCAGGCGCGGCGGTCGGGTAGGCCGGCAGAAGCAGCGATGGTCGTCAGGTGCGCCAGTCCGGTCCGGCCGGGGTGGAACCAGGAGGCGTCGAGGACGGCTCCGACGACCTCGGCCGGCCTCGTCTGGGCGGTCAGCGGGAGCCCGTCGATGAGCACGGTTCCGGTGGTGGGCTTGTGGAGCCCGAGGAGGCATCGCATGGTCGTGGACTTGCCGGCTCCGTTCGGGCCTAGGAACCCGGTGATGGATCCGTCGGGGACCGTGAAGCTCAATCCTTCAACAACGGTCACCTGGCCGTAGCGCTTCGAGAGACGGTCGACCTCGATCATGCGCGCCCGCCCTGGGACCGGCTGGCCGAATCCGGATGGCCGTCCCGTCCGCCAGTCAGACGCCGGTCCAGCACCGGCGACGCCGCGGCGACGACGGCCGCGACGACGAGGGCACCGAGCGCGAGACCGGAGAGCACGTCGTGGACGTAGTGGACTCCGGCGGCCACTCGAGAGGCGGCGATCGCCAGCGCGAGAGGCAACGCGAACCAGGCGAGGCGGGGGACGACGAGGATGCAGGCGGTGGCGAAGGCAGCGGCCAGGACGGCGTGATTCGACGGCCACGACCAGTCCCCGCTCCCGGGGCAGCTGAGCACAGTGGCAGTGTCGACGACGCTGCAGGGCCGCGGCTCCTCGACCAGCAGCTTGACGGCCTCGCTCAATCCGTAGGCCGTGATCACGCCGAGTCCAGCCAGCGCCAGGAGCCAGAACCGCCGGCGCTCGCGCAGCCAGCACCAGAGAGCGAGGACGCCGGCGGTCGCCACGAGGGCAAGCAGACCGAATTCGGCCACGGATCCCACCGCCGAGGCCAGTGCCGAGCCCTCGGCGAGACCGGCGACAGCGGTGAAGAGGCGCTCACGCACCGGATACGTCGCGAGAGCGAGGGCAGCAAGAGCTGCGACGGCAATCAACAGCGCGGGCCACGGCACGGGGCGGGACAAGGATCTGCGCGACGTCGAAAGCGTGCGCGTCGAAGTTTCGTAAGTCATGAAATCCACACTATAGACGCGGTTCGGCCTCAGAATCTGCCATGCGGGGCGACTCGTCTATGCCCACGGTCATACCGGCGAGGTGCTGCGCACGCCCGATCGAGGGAGGCAGCGAGCCCACGGTCCCTGGTAGAATGGAGCGCATGACCCTAATTAATCGTCCGTCTGCGCGCCGGAGCGTCGACGCGCTAACGGCAATCGGTTTCGGGGTGCTGGCCTCCGCGCCGGAGCCGGGCCTCTTCATGGCCCTGCTCACCGGCATCGCCGCGATCGCAATCGGGCTCTGGTCCAGGGGTCCGCGCGCGGGCCTGGGAGGACTGGCAGTGCTGGTCGTCGTGAGCATGGCCCGGGCCACGTGGCTCGACGGGCACTGGCTCTACGTCGCGGAGGAGTTGCCCCCGGCGCTCATGCGCGCTGGTGTGCCCTGGCTGATCGGTCTCGCCGTGCGCCAGTACATCGTCCTCGGGCGGAGGGCAGACCGCGAGCGAGAGCTGCGGCAGGTCCAGCGCCTGGCCGAGCTCAAGGAGCGCGCCACCGCCGACCGGCTCGCCCTCGCGCAGTCGCTGCACGACGACCTCGGCCACTCGTTGAGCCTCGTCGCGCTCAATCTCGGACGGCTCGAGATCGACCCGGCACTGCCCGAGAGCGCCCGCACCTCGCTCTTACACGCCCGCAACGACCTCGCCCACGCGGTCGAACGCCTGGGGGACTCCGTCTCCGACCTCAGATCCGGCGCTCCCGTGCTGCCAATGGGCGCAGCATCTGTCGATGCACTGCTGGCCCGGGCCCGCGCAGCCGGTGCGCGCATCACCGTGCAAGGACTGCCGGAACCCAGGCGGCTGCAGGACTTCGGAGGCGAGCAGGTCACGAGGGTCCTACAAGAAGCGATCACGAACGCAAGCAGGCACGCTCCCGGCACCCCGATCGACATCACCGCTGCCGACGTCGGTGCCGAGCTGCGTCTGAAGATCGAGAACGCCCTCGGCGAGACTCCTGCCGACGCGCACACAGCGGGCACGGGCCTGAGCACTTTGGAAAGTGAGCTCCGCGCCCACGGCGGAGAACTCGCCGCGGAGAAGACGGACAGTGCGTTCGTCCTCTCTGCGGTCCTCCCGACTCGCCGTCAGGAGCAGAGCACGCACGATGATCGCGCTGTGGAGGCGACGAGAGACGTCGATGAGAGCTCGACCGGCAGAACGAAGCTCCGCCAGCGACTGATTCTCGCCTCGACCGCGGCGATCGTCGTCGTCGGGCTCGCAGCGGTCGAGGCGCTGACGGTGGTGCAGAACCACCGCGCGCTGCTGTCGGCAGGGGCCTTCTCAAGCATCAGCGTCGGAGACGCGCGGGCGGAGACCGAGCGGATCCTGCCCGGCCACGAGCTGCCGGCCAGGCGGGGCGAGAACCGACCGGACGACTGCCACGACTACGCCGTGACCGCGAACACCTTTGACGACGCTGCCGGGGACGTGTACCGGATCTGCTTCGCGCAGGACGAGGTCTCCAGCACCGAGTACATCGCAGGAGGACAACGATGACAGCGACCGAGGCCCCGGTCAGAGTCCTGGTCGCCGACGACGACCCCCTCGTGAGGACCGGCATCGTCGGGATCCACGACACCGATCCCGCCATCGAGGTCGTAGCCCAGGCCGCCGACGGAGCAGAGGCCCTGCGCAAGATCGACGCGCACCGTCTCGACGTCGCCCTCTTCGACATCCAGATGCCCGGGATGAGCGGACTCGACGCGCTGCAACGGCTCCGCTCCGACGGGAGCGCGCTCCCCTGCCTGTTCGTCACCACGTTCGGGGAGGACGACTACATCGCCGAGGCCATCCGGCTCGACGCAGACGGGTTTGTCCTCAAGTCCGGCGATCCGCGCCAGCTGATCGCCGGTGTGCACGCCGTCGCCGGTCGCGGAGCGTTCTTCTCGCCCTCGGTCGCCCGGCGTCTGCTCGACTCCGGCGTCTCGACGACGTACACCCAGTACGCGAGCGCCGTCGAACGCTTCGAACGCCTCACGGCTCGCGAGCGAGAGATCCTGATCCGGCTCAGCCAAGGAGAGACGAACGCTGAGATCGCGAAAGCGCTGTACCTCGCTCCCGGCACCGTCAAGGTGCACGTTTCCGCGATCCTGCGGAAGACTGAAGCGCGCAACCGCGTAGAAGCAGCCCTCATCGCCCTTCGCGCCGGACGAGCCTAGATCTTCTCGGGACGACGACGATCAGGCTTCGTCGTGCCGGAGCTTCGGAACGTCCGCGACGAGACCTTCGATGGTGTCTTCGGGGCGGAGACAAGCGCCGCGCAGAGGAGGTCGAAATCTGCCACGGCACCATTGTTCCCGAGTCGCGTCCGACCCTGCTCGCGCGGAGAAGGTCCCGGAGTAGATCTGGGGGCGTTCTTGTGGTCATTCTCAGAAGACGAAGTCGGCGGCTGTCTCGCCGACCTCGGCGCACATCGAAGCGAAGTTGCTCGCCTCGATGTCGGTCCTGGACGTCGCAACGTCCGCGAAGTTCTTCAAAGTGTCCTCGGTGATCTCGACGCGTATCGATTCCGCCGCGACGTTCTCCAACGGCGACTTGCCGATCCACGTCGCCTCGAACGCTGCTCCATCGCCGCCGTCGACCCGCTCGAGGGTGGCGACGCCCTCGGACTTCGTCTGGCCGGCGCAGTTGACGATCCCGTAGGTGACCTCGCCCGTCTCCTCGTCGAGCACCCAGCGCTCAAGCGCGGGCGAGAAGTTCTGGATCGCGCGGAGATACTGGACATGCCCGTCCTCGACGCCCAGGTCCGCGGTTGCGCCCGACTTCTCGCCCTGGCCGCCTTCCTCGGTGCTCTCGTCGCCGGTCTCCTCGGCCGGGGTCTCCGGCTCGGTAGGCTCGGTAGCCGGTGCCGAGGGGACTGGATCCTGCGCTTCGGCATGGAACGCGGCGCGGTCCTCGTCGTCGCCGGGGTAGCTGCACCCGCTGAGCGCGAGAGCAGCGGCGGCCAGCAGTGCTGCGCCGATGGTCGTGATCGCCGCCTTCGTCATCAGACGTCACCCCTCTCGGCATCGGGCGTACCAGTGGTCGTCTTCACCTGGAGGCCCGACTTCGTCTTCATCTTCGAGACCAGGTTCGTGAACAGCTGCGGCGCGACGATGAAGGACGCGATGAGCGCCGAGGCGGCTCCGGCGATCCAGACGTTGCTGAAGATGCCGAGCGCCACCGAGAGTCCCCAGCGGAAGATCATGTAGCCGACGGTGAAGCCGAGCGCCAGCAGCTCCATCCGCCAGATGGGCGAGCGGCCCTGGAACTCGCGCCAGGCGGTCTTGAGCAGGCCGCGCGTCTCGCCGAAGTCCTTCCGGTTCTTCTCCGGGACGACGATCAGCCCCACCTTGAGCATCATCGAGATGAGCTGCATGAAGAAGAAAAACAGGCCGGTCGCAGCCAGGTCCAGGGCTCCGGCGTTGGAGATCGCCCAGGCGGCCATGCCGACAGCGCCGCAGGCGAGCAGGGTGCCCAGCACCGTCCAGGCGTGGTTCTCGGGGCCGCCGCGGTCGAGCTTGATGTTGATGTTCTGGTCGGACATGGTCCTCACTCCTTCGTCTCGTCCAGCTTCGCGGGGCCGGAGATGATCTTGATGGCGTCGTTCGGCACGGGAGCGACGCTCTGCTGTGCCTCACCCGCCGTAGAGGAGGCCGACAAGCTGCTTCGCCATGTCCGCGGCGTCCGCCGCGATGAAAATCTCGTCATCGGTATCCAGAATCAACGCCACGGTCTCTTAGACCTCCGACCCCGACCGCCGGTTCCCGGCGGCGCCCCTGCCAACGCTTTTCACACTTTCTGGTGCCCTCCAAGACGAAAAGTCAGTTGCCGAAGAAATCTCTCTGGTACATTGGCACTAAAGTGCTTTGCTGCGCTCAGCGTGGTGCTAAGGCGAGACGAAGGAGGGCAACGGCGTGTTAACTATCGCGAGAATGAACGCGCATTCCGTTGCCTACTATCAGTCCACTGTGGAGGAAAATCAGGGGCCTGATTCCTACTATTCTGAGGACGGAACGAAGCCTGCCGAGGTATGAATCGGCCTGAGTTTTTCGGAGACTACAGGTAAAAGCCTTACTGGGCTTTTC
>CAMCJC010000107.1 GCA_945875065.1 uncultured Propionibacteriaceae bacterium
TACCTGACAATGCTGCGGCAGCCCATCGAACTAGCTGCCTCGCTCGACGACAGCACCGGTTCCGCGCAGACGCGTGAACTGTTGGACGAGATCGCCGCGCTATCTGATCTCATCACCGTCACCGAAGAACCCAATGAACGCACCCCTTCGTTCGCGATTCGCCGGACTGGGACTGACGTGCAGGTCCGCTTCGCTGGCGTTCCCATGGGGCACGAGTTCGCCTCGCTACTGCTCGCGCTGCTCCAGGTCGGCGGGCACCCGCCGAAGGTGGACGAAGCGACCATCGAGGCGATCAAGTCCCTCGAAGCGCACGAGTTCATCACCTACATGTCGCTGACATGCATCAACTGCCCAACCGTGGTGCAGGCGCTGAACACGATCAGCATCATCAACCCGCAGATCAAGCACACCGCCATTGAGGGCGGCATGTTCCAGGACGAGGTCAAGGCGCGCAACATCCTCGCAGTCCCGACCGTGTACATGGACGGTGAGACGTGGGGCTCGGGTCGCATGGATCTCGACGAGATCGTCGCCAAGCTCGACTCGAAGAGTTCCGAGCGCGCTGCCGCCGAGATCAGTGGCAAAGAGCCCTTCGACGTCTTGGTCGTCGGTGGCGGTCCAGCCGGCGCCACCGCGGCGATGTATGCGGCCCGCAAGGGGATTCGCACCGGAATGGTGGTGGATCGCTTCGGCGGTCAGGTGCTCGACACCAACGCGATTGAAAACTATCCGTCGCTTCTTGAGACCCAGGGACCGGAACTCGGCTCTGCGCTCGAGGCGCACGTGACCGCGTACGACGTCGACGTGATGAAATCGCAGCGGGCGGCCTCGCTGACACCCGCAGGTGACGATGGCCTGGTCACCATCGGGCTGGAGAACGGCGGCCAGCTCAAGAGCCGCACGGTCATCATCTCCACCGGCGCCCGGTGGCGCACGCTCGGAGTGCCCGGCGAGGAGGAGTACCGCAACAAGGGCGTCACCTTCTGCCCGCACTGCGATGGCCCGCTGTTCAAGGGCAAGCGCGTCGCGGTCGTTGGCGGCGGCAACTCCGGTATCGAAGCGGCCATCGACCTGGCTGGCGTGGTCGGGCACGTCACGGTAGTCGAGTTCCTCGACGTGCTAAAGGCCGACGAGGTGCTGGTGCGGAAGCTGAAGAGCCTCCCGAACACCGACATCATCCTCGGCGCAGCCACCACCGAGGTACTGGGTGATGGCTCGCAAGTTACCGGCCTGGCCTACAAGGACCGAGCCGCCGACGAGGCCCGCACCCTCGACGTTGACGCCGTATTCGTTCAGATCGGTCTGCTGCCGAACACCGACTGGCTGTTAGGAACGGGCCTCGCGATGCGAGAGCGGCCCGCCGAGATCATCGTCGATGCCCGCGGCGCGACCAACCTGCCGGGGATCTTCGCGGCCGGTGACTGCACCGATGTGCCGTACAAGCAGATCGTTATCGCTGCCGGGCGCGGAGCGACTGCCGCGCTCGGGGCGTTCGATCACCTGATCCGTGTTACTGCGCCGACGGCTTAAGGAACGCACCATCAACCTGCGAGATCTCGAATACCTGGTGGCGGTGGCCGACCGACGGAGCTTCCGTCAGGCGGCCGCCGCCTGCCAGGTGTCACAGCCCACCCTCTCCACCCAGGTCAAGAAGCTGGAGGCCGAGCTTGGGGCCGTACTCGTCGATCGTTCGGCGACGCCCCTGGCCCTGACCCCGGCCGGTGAGCGGGTGGTGCTGCGGGCCCGGATCATCCTCGACGACATCCGGCAGCTGCGCGAGGTCGCCACCGGTGATGCTGGCAGAGTCCGCCTCGGTCTGTTCCCTACTCTCGGGCCCTACCTGCTCTCGAGCATTGGCGGGCGACTTCGCGATTGTGCTCCGGAGACGGAGTTGCTCCTAACCGAGGAAAAGACCAGCGATTTGTTGGCGCTACTTGAGGCCGGGGCGCTGGATGCGGCTCTGGTTGCGCTGCCAGATGGTACCGACCGCTTTGAGACCCTGCCGTTGTTTCGCGAAGAGTTCGTGCTCGCGATGCCCTCAGGTCATCCGCTGGTGGGCGAGAGCCGGCTGGATCCAGCGCTGCTGGCGGGGCATGAAGTGTTGCTGCTATCGGCAGGGCATTGTCTGGCGGACCAGGTGGCCTCGTGGCTGGGTGAGGTCGGCGCCGTGGCACGACGCGATCATCGCGCCACCAGCCTTGAGACGATGCGTCACATGATCGCGGTGGGGGGCGGCATATCGCTGCTGCCCGCTCTGGCCGCCGTCTCCGACGTGCCTGGGATCGCGACGCGTCGGTTCGGCGACCCGATACCATCGCGCGACATCGCGCTGGTGTGGCGCAGCGGCACCCCGACCGAGGCGACGCTCAGGCGTCTCGCGCCGTGCCTCGTGCCTGTCGGCGCGTTACTGACGAGACTCCTTGAGAATTGACCGCGTCAGGCCTTGGCATCGTGATCGATCTTGAGGAACTCGACTAGGGCGTCCAGCGCCGCATCCGCGCCGTCGGCTTCGGCGGCCAGTTCGACCTCCTGGCCGTGCTGCACGCCGAGCGACATGACTGCCAGCAGCGAGGCCGCGTTGACCGCCTTATCGTCATCGACCTTGCGGATGGTAACGGGGATGCCGACGGCCGCGACCTCCTTGACGAACAGTGCGGCGGGGCGGGCATGCAGGCCGACGGTCGAAGCGATGGCTACGGTGCGGGTGACCATGGGTTTCCTAACTGTCTCAGTCGGTGAGGGGGAGGTTTGGGTCTGGGTCCGGGGTGCAGGTGACGGCCCAGCCAGCGACATCGTCAGGGCCGGGTACGACACTTCCTGGCAAGGATACGGCTGCGGCGCCCCAGGACACGCCCTGGGTCAGGGCCTCGGCAGGAGACGCGCCGTCGTCGAGGGCCGCTAGCAGGCCGGCCAGGGTGCAGTCCCCGGCGCCGACGGACGATAGGGGGTGCGCGATTTCGACCGAGGCGAGCCAGACCCCCTCGGCGCTCACCCACACCGCGCCGTCCTTGCCGAGGCTGGCGACGACGATGGCTATACCGCCTGCTACGAGGCCCTTGGCGGCCTCGACTACCTCCCCGACAGTACTCAGGCTGCGCCCCACGAGTTCCTCGAGCTCCTCTCGGTTGGGCTTGATCAGGTAAGGGCTCTTCGCCACAGCCGCGGCGAGGGGGGCGCCGGAGGAATCCACGACGACTCGCCCAGGCAACGCCTCGACGACGCCCGCTAGCCACTCGGGAGTGGCGCCGACCGGCAGGCTGCCGCAGAGCACCACCCAGTTCTCCTCCGGAGGGATGGCCTCGATGAGCGCGCGCAAAACATCCTGGCCCAGGTTCGGACCGGGCTCGTTCACCTTGGTCGTGGTGCCGTCCGCATCGACGATCGCGATGTTGGTGCGGGTGTCCCCAGCCACAGGCACCGCGACATAGGGCACGCCCGCCTCGTCGAGGAGGCGCTGGTGCGTGAGGCCATCGGGACCGCCGAGCGGTAGCACTGCCAGCGTCGCGTGCGCGTTCAGGTGCAGCGCCCGAGAGATGTTGACGCCCTTGCCTCCGGGATCGATGCGCGTCGACGTGGCGCGGTTGACCTCGCCGGTCCTGAGGCGAGAGGTGACGACGGTGCGGTCGATGCTCGGGTTCGGGGTCAGGGTGACGATCATGTGCGTACTACTTCCATTCCTGCGTCGTCTAGAGCCTGCGCGGTTTCGTCGTCGAGCGCCGAGGTGATCAGCATCGACACGTCCTTAGGCCTGGCGAACCGGTTGAGGTGGCTGCGTCCCGCCTTTGAGGCATCGGCTAGGACGATTACGCGCCGGGCGGCGCTTACCATGGCTCGGCTTCGTCGGGGTCGGGGGTGGTCAAGCCCCACTCGACGGTGAAGCCGTTGGTGCCGAGGAAAGCGGTGTCGAGGACGACATCGCGCAATGCCTCCTCGGTCCAGTGCCCGACCGCGGCCCCGGTCAACTTGCGGAGTCGGCCGCCGATGAAGTGCACCTCGGTTCTTGGGTGTTCGATGAGTGCGGCCTCCATCGCGATGGAGTTCGTGACGACGGTCAGGGCCGCGTCGTCGGTCCAGAGCCGGGCCATTGCTAGGGTCGTGGTGCCCGAATCCAGGAGGATGGAGCCCTCCGTGGGGAGTTCGAGCAGGGCGCGTTCGGCGATGCGTTGCTTCTCGGCGGTACCGCGGTCGAGCCGCTGGAGGATGCTCGGCTCGTGTTCGGTCTGGGCGACCGGCAGAGCCCCTCCGTGGACGCGCCTCACCAGGCCTCGCTGTTCGAGGGAAGTCAGGTCGCGTCGCACGGTCTCGGGCGTTACCCCGAGCCGCTCCGATAATTTGACAACGTCTACCCGGCCCTCACGGCGCGCCAGCTCGACGATCAGATCGTGGCGTTGGGGGGCGTACAGGGCGCGTGCCGGCTCGGAGTCGGTCATGGGGCTCCTTTCGGCTCAGGGCTCCACGGTCACCTTGATGGCTTCGCCGCGCTCAACGATGCCGAAGGCGTCCATGACTTGATCCAGCGGGATGTGCTTCGTGATCAGGTCTTTCACGGGCACTTCGCCGCTGGAAATGTAGGCCAGGGCGCGTCGGTTGTGCTCGGGTGCGGAACCGTTGGCTCCATGGATGTGCAGTTGACGATAATGCACGAGGTTGGAATCGCAGGTGATTGTGGGGTTGGTCTTCGGCAACCCGCCGAAGAAACTGATGCGACCGTTGCGGGCCGCCATCGCGATGGCCTGCTCCTGAGTGATGTTGGCGGGTGTGGCTGTGATGATGACGTCGGCGCCACGGCCGTCTGTTAGAGCCATGATCTCCTGGACGATGTCCACCTCGGCGGCGTTAATGACTACGTCGGGCTGCACAGCATCGGCGGAGAGCTTAAGGCGGTCCGCGTTGATATCGACGAGAATGATGCGGCCGGCCTTGTGAACGCCTCGGGCGATGCGCACGTGCATGCACCCGATTGGCCCGGCGCCGAAGACGACGACATCGTCCCCGGGCTCAATGCCGAGCTGCTCTTGCGCATTGATGGCGCAGGCGAACGGCTCCGCAGCCGATGCCTCGTCGAAGCCGACGTTGTCGGGGATGCGGTTCATGCCGTCGACGGCCAGGACCTCGCGGGGCACGATCATGTACTCGGCGAAGCCACCGTTGTACTGGTAGCCAACGGAGGTCTGGTTCTGGCACACGGCCATCCAACCCTTGCGGCACTCGTGGCAGCCGCCGCACGGGACAGCGGCGATCACCTGGACGCGGTCGCCGGGCTTCCAACCACCCTTGACTTCCGCTCCGACCTCGACGATCTCGCCAGCGATCTCGTGGCCGATGATACGGGGCGGGCTGAGGTTGGGGTGTCCGTTCTTGCGGATTTTGACGTCGGTGCCGCACGTTGAGCAGTTCTTGACGCGGATCTTGACTTCGTCGGCGACCGGAGTCGGCTCTTCGACGTCTTCGAGGCGGAGATCGTCGGGGGCATAGAAGCGCAGTGCTTTCATGGTCAGTTCTCCCCTCCGAAGGCTGACAGCAGCCGCAGGATCTCGGCGGGATCGTCGGTGGTGCGCAAGATGGCGGCGGCGTCAGGATCCATCAGGACCTCGGCTAGGGCGCCCAGGATGCCTACGTGTTCGTCGCCATTGCTGGCGATCGGGATACACACGTTGACGGTCTCCCCGTCCCAATCCACGCCGTCCGGGAACTGCAGGAACCCAAGGGCGGTGCGCAGGATGTGGATGCGTGACTCGTTGGTGCCATGGGGGATGGCGACGCCCTCCCCGAGGAACGTGGAGATTTGCCTTTCGCGGTCGTACAGCGCATCTGCGTACGGTTGGGTGGCGGCTCCGATTCCCACGAGAAGCGCGCCGCACTGGGCGATGGCGTCATGCTTGTCGGTCGCGGTGAGCCCAAGCTTGATGGCGTCTCGGCTCAGTACCTCGTTACTCATGGATGTTCTCTCCTTCTTTGATGGCTTGCTCGACCCGGGTGAAGGCCGGGTCTCCGATGAATTGTTCGAACTTCACGATGACGGCCTCAGGCGCGATCCCGCGGACTCGGTCGGCGAGACCGGACTGGCACATGACCAGGCGGGTGTCTGAGGGGACGTTGTTGACGGGGGAGTGGATGACGTCGATGCCAAATGGGGCGAGCTTCTTCTTCATGGCCGCGGCGACCATCACGCTGGAGCCCATGCCGGCGTCGCAGGCGATCACCAGCTGCTTGATGTCCGCCACGGCTACGCTACGGGGGCCGGTTGTCTCTGCCCGTTCGGTGGTGACGGCACTCGGCGTGGCGGGCTCGCCCGAGTGAACCTTCTCCTCGGGTGTTTCGGCGGCGTCATCGTCATGCTTCTTATTTCGACCCATGCCGAGGATCATGGCGGCGATCAGGAAGCTGACGATCGTGGCGACGATCACGGCCGCATAGACCGCGACGTGGCCGCCGCGTGGGGCTACCAGGGTGTAGGCGATGATGCTGCCGGGCGAAGCAGGGCCCTGAAGACCGGCGCCGAGCAGGCCGCCGATGGCCAGGCCGGACATGCCGCCGCCGATTGCGGCCAGAATCATGGCGGGCTTGGCGAGCACGTACGGGAAGTAGATCTCATGGATGCCGCCGAATAGGTGGATGATCGCGGCACCGGGGGCGGAGGCGCGTAGGGCCTTGGAGCCGAAGAACCAGTAGGCAAGCAGGATGCCAAGGCCAGGACCGGGGTTCGACTCGACCATGAACAGGATCGACTTGCCCACCTCGGATGCCTGGACGGCTCCTAGCGGTGACAGCACGCCGTGGTTGATGGCATTGTTCAGGAACAGCACCTTCGCGGGCTCGACGAGCAGCGACGCCAGAGGCAGCAGGCCGTGATCGACGAGCCAGCCGACGCCAGCGCCAAGCCAACCCACGAGGAGGCTCACGACCGGTCCGATACCCAGCCGAGCGGCGATGGCGGCGAACATGCCGATGATGCCGAGCGAGAAGTTATCGACGAGCATCTCGAAGCCGCTCTTGACCTTGCCGGTGGTCAGCTTGTCGAACTCCTTGAGAATCCAGGCCGACAAGGGCCCCATGATCATCGCGCCGAGGAACATCGGGATATCACTGCCGATGATCACGCCCATGGTCGCCAGAGCACCGATCACAGCACCGCGCTGCCCGTGGACCATGCGGCCTCCGGTATACCCGATCAGCAGAGGCAGCAGGTACTTGATGATCGGGTCGACCATGCTGGCTAGGGTGGCGTTGGGGAGCCAGCCCTTGGGGATGAAGAGGGCGGTGAGGAGACCCCAGGCGATGAAGGCGCCGATGTTCGGCATGATCATGCCGGCGAGCTGACCTCCGAAGCGTTGCACACGAGCGCGGAAGCCCGGCCCTTGAAGGTTCTTGTTCACCTGTGCGTCCGGTAGGGACATCACTCCACCTTTCTGAACAGCGGTGTCCGTTTGGTTTTGTAACCCGCTGCAATGCGGGCCGATACGGATAGAGTATGTCCGGATGTGTCTGATGTCAAGCCCTTGGTGTTGGAACTCTCTGTGGGTGTGCCTGTTTCAGGTTGAAGCGGGCAGGTTCGGCGGCTGGGCGGTTGTGCCGGGGGTTGGGCCTTCTGGCACGCTAGAGACGTGAGCAATCGCATGTGGAGCGCCGAGGGCTGGTTCAAGGTAGGCGCTATCGAGGTCACCAGTACCGTCGCGGTGGTAGTCGTGGGGGCACTCGGGCTGTTGGCATCGGTCGTCTCTTCGACAGTGCCGTACTGGCTGGCCTACGCCCCCCAGTTCCTGTTCAGCGGGCAGGTCTGGCGGCTGGTCACTTGGCCGTTCGCGGACCAGATTGGCATGTGGAGCGCGCTCAATCTCGTCATGCTCTGGTTCTTTGGCAGCGAGCTGGAGCGACAGACGGGCAAACGCCAGATGGCGCTCATCTACGCCGGCG